>RGEC01000270.1 GCA_009918425.1 Bacteroidota bacterium | reverse complement strand
TGGAAGTATTGGTAAAAAAACGTTTTGAGGCGCATAAACTCATTGAAGAATTTATGTTGCTCGCCAACCGAGAAGTGGCACATTACATCAAAACCCTGCAAAAGCCCGAGCTGCCTTACATTTATCGGACTCATGATTCTCCCCCTACAGAGCGCTTGGTTGAGTTTTCAAGGTTCTGTAAATTATTTGGATACAGAATTGATATCAGTACCGAAGCCAACCTTAGGGCAACCATGAACAAACTGCTAAAGGAAATTGAGGGCAAGCCTGAGGAAGATGTTTTGCAGCAAATGGCGCTGAGATCCATGGCCAAAGCGGTTTACACATCACAGAAAAGCACCCATTTCGGACTTGCATTCGACTATTATACGCACTTCACCTCACCCATCCGTCGCTATCCCGATCTGATTGCCCACAGGCTTTTGCAACATTATCTGCACAGCAGAAAAGAAGTAATTTCTGCAGATAAAATAGAAGAAATGGCGAAGCACAGCAGCAACATGGAACAGAAGGCTGCTGAGGCAGAACGTGCCAGTACAAAATACAAAATGGCCGAATACCTGGAAGCGCGGGTTGGACAATACTTTGAAGCCGTTGTAAGCGGACTTACCGAATGGGGAATTTTTGCTGAAATTATCGAAAACCACTGCGAAGGCATGATTCGCCTGAGTGACATTAAAGGCGATCGTTACGAATATTTTGAATCGGAGCGAAAAGTGATGGGACGCAGAACACGCAAAACCTATTCACTTGGCGATATTATTACCATCAGAGTAAAAAACGCCAATCCGCTGACACGGCAGATTGATTTTCAATTATCCGACTGGTAATTATTTACCCAATGCAATGCGAATATGCCCCAGGTGGGTATTGCCGTGCCATGCATACATGGCAATCAACTGTGCAAGTGTAAAGGATTTGTTGTGCTCCGGATGAAAGAAAGTTCGGTTTAGCAGTTCCGGAGTTTTCAGGGATTCCAGCAACAGCAGACTCCAGCGCTGATGAATGCCCACCAGCATCAGATAAGACGCTTCGTAAGCAAATGAATAATCTCTCCCTTCAGCCCATAAATTCTCGTTCCATGGCTTAACGGTGGGGTTATCTTCAGTAAGCGTGAGTTTGGTCCTTACCCATGCATTCATGTGCGCATCGGCAAGGTGATGAATGATCTGCCGCACATTCCAGCCACCGGGCCTGTATGTATTCTCCGCATTTTCTGCGGAGATTCCATTGAGCAATTTGCTTAATTCATTGGGCAAAGACTGAATCTGGAGAACATACTCCAGCAATTCTTCCAGCGGATATTCTGTTCTTTCAGCATCAAATTTACCAACGGGATATTTAAGATGTTCCATAAATCGGCTTTAGGCGATGATATCAAATCCCGTATACGGAATTAACACTTCAGGCACACGAATTCCTTCGGCTGACTGATTATTTTCAAGCAATGCGGCTACAATACGCGGAAGCGCAAGGGCACTGCCGTTAAGGCTGTGTGCCTGTTCGGTTTTGCCGGCCGCATTTCGGTAACGGCATTTCAAACGATGCGTCTGGAAAGTTTCAAAGTTGCTTACAGAACTGCATTCCAGCCAGCGATTTTGCGCACCGCTCCATACTTCCATATCGTAGGTTTTGGCAGAGGCAAAGCCCATATCGCCGCCGCAAAGGAGCAATACACGGTAGTGCAGACCCAGTTTTTGCAATAAACCCTGCACATAGGCACTCATATCTTCCAGAACCTGATAGCTGTTTTCAGGCTTCACAATCTGTACAATTTCCACCTTATCAAACTGATGCAGGCGGTTTAATCCGCGCACATGCGCGCCATAGCTTCCGGCCTCACGGCGAAAACACGGTGTATATCCCGCATTTTTTACCGGCAGTGCACTTTCATCCAGAATCACATCGCGGTACATATTGGTTATGGGCACTTCTGCAGTGGGAATCAGATACAAATCATCCAGCGGTGCATAGTACATCTGTCCTTCTTTATCGGGCAACTGACCGGTACCAAAACCACTATCGGCATTTACCACAATGGGCGGTTGCACTTCGGTATATCCTGCTTTATTGGCTTCGTTCAAAAAAAACTGTATCAGCGCTCGCTGTAAAATTGCTCCTTTACCCTTGTACACCGGAAAACCGGCACCGGCAATTTTCACGCCCAGTTCAAAATCGATGATATCGTATTTAGCCGCCAGATCCCAGTGCGGTAGGGCATTTTCGGGCAATGACGGCATAGAGCCCCAGGTAAGTACTGTGTGATTATCCTCGGCTGATTTGCCATATGGCACCGATTCGTGCGGCGTATTTGGCAAAGAGATGATCAGTTCTTTAACCCTGGCCTCGAGCGTTTCCACATCGGTTTC
>RGEC01000269.1 GCA_009918425.1 Bacteroidota bacterium | reverse complement strand
AAATAGTCCGCTCAAAACTTTTTCCAAACTTAACTGGTAGCTACGAGGAGACGTGGACCTATTTCGGTAAAAATGGATTCGTCTTGGGATTTTATCCTTTACCTCCCACTCTCTCCCCTCCACAAAGTGCCAACATCATAGATCTATCGCTCAATCTTTCTTATGAGTTCGACTTTTGGGGAAAAAATCGGATGCGTTATCAAGCGGCTTTAGGGTCAGCACTGATGGAACTTGCAGAGACTATCCAGGCAGAGCTTGTTTTAAGTACAATGGTAGCTTTTGCCTATTTTGAATTTCAAACCCACCAAACCATCTTTTGCCTCAAAAATAAAGTTATTCTGACCGCAAATTTCTGCCAAGCGTCCAAACAACAATACATTCACCATGTAGCAAATATAAGCAAATGTAAGCTTTGGGAATAAGTACTTATTTTTGCACTATAAATCATGGGAATTCGCATTGCTGAAATCGCCAGAATTACGGGTGCTGTTATTGAAGGCAATGCCGATATTGAAATTTCCCTGCCGGGCAAACTGGAGGAAGCTGATAATAAAACGCTCTGTTTTTTTGCCAACCCAAAATATGAAGCACAACTGTACGCTACTAAAGCAGCTGCCGTAATAGTCCCCTTTGATTTCAAACCCACACAACCAATATCTTTTGCCATTATCAGGCATGCCAATCCCTACTTTGCTTTTTGCATGGTTTTAAATACGTGGTTCAATCCAAACCAACCGAAAAAAGGCATAGAAATCGGAAGTTACATACACTCTTCTGCTATTGTTGGCAATGACGTTTTTATTGGAGCAACAGCCTATGTGGATGAGGATGCAAACATAGGAAACAACACTCAGATTTACCCGCAGGTGTTTGTAGGTAATGGCGTGGTTATTGGAGAAAACTGCACCTTGTTTCCAGGGGTTAAAATTTATGCGGGATGTAAAATAGGCAACAACTGTATTATCCATGCAGGAACAGTTATTGGCAGCGATGGTTTTGGATTTGCACCTATCGGTGATACCTATGCAAAGATTCCGCAAATAGGAAATGTTGTTATAGAAGATGATGTGGAAATCGGGAGCAACTGCAGTATAGACAGGGCTACCATGGGAAGCACAATTATCAGACAGGGAACAAAACTGGATAACCTTATTCAGGTTGCCCACAATGCTGAAATTGGCGCCAATACAGTAATTGCATCGCAAACCGGTGTGAGCGGCAGCACTAAAATCGGTGCCAACTGCCAGATTGGCGGTCAGGTAGGTTTTGTGGGACACATAAGCATTGCCGACCGAACCGGCATTGGGGCTCAGTCAGGTGTTACCAAAGCCATAGAAGAAACCGGCACCAACTGGATTGGCTCGCCGGCCAGCCCAATCAAGGAGCAATTCAGAAGCTGGGCAGCCTTCAAAAAACTGCCGGACTTGCTTAATGAAATGAAACAACTTGCCAAAGAACTTGAAAAATTAAAAGATCAAAAGGACAATTCCTGATATAGAAAATGAGTCAGATAAACCCCAAACAAACCACACTAAAAGCCCCTGTAACCCTTCATGGTGTTGGCCTTCATTCCGGTGCAGCAGTTTCGCTCACCTTTCAGCCTGCAGAAGCCAACCACGGCTATAAATTTCGCAGGGTAGACCTGCCCGGACAACCCATTATTGAGGCCGACTGCGATCTTGTTACCGATACATCTCGTGGCACCACCCTTGAAAAAAATGGAGCTTCCATCAGCACAGTCGAACATGTGCTTGCGGCATTGGTAGGTTTAGAAATCGATAATGTGCTAATGGATGTTTCAGGTCCGGAAATGCCAATCCTCGATGGCAGCAGCAAACCCTTTGTTGAGGCGCTTTCTGCCTGCGGAATCGCAGAACTGGAGGCAGAACGTGAATATTTTGAAATCCCGTACAATATTCATTACACGGATCCTGAAAATCAGGTAGAAATCATAGCCATGCCGGTAAACGAATACAGACTGACCGTGATGGTTGATTATAACTCACCGGTTCTGGGAAGTCAGCATGCCGCACTCACTCATATTTCTGAATTTAAAAACCAGATTGCGCCCTGTCGCACATTCTGTTTTCTGCACGAACTGGAAATGCTGCTGGCCAACAACCTCATCAAGGGCGGCGACCTTAACAATGCTATTGTAGTGGTAGACCGGGCTATTGAACAGGAAGAACTTGACCGCCTGGCGAAAGTATTCAACAAACCTTCGGTAGAAGTGCGCAAAGAAGGAATTCTCAATAATCTGGATCTGCGTTTTCAGAATGAGCCCGCAAGGCACAAATTGCTGGATATGATTGGTGACCTGGCTTTGGCCGGCATGCCCATTAAAGGACAAATCATGGCGGCAAGACCCG
>RGEC01000268.1 GCA_009918425.1 Bacteroidota bacterium | reverse complement strand
GTATACGTGAAAAATATGGCTATACATACCATATTGAGAGTGGTTATCAATCCTACCAGGATGCAGGTTTGTTTCATTGCTACCTTAGCTGCGATGCCCGGTATGTGCAGAGAAGTACTGAGCTCATTCAAAAGGAATTGAAAAAACTCCGTGATGAGAAGCTGGGTATCAGGCAGTTGTCTTCTGCTAAAAAACAATTTCAGGGCCAGATTGTGATGGCCGATGAGAACCGCAGCAGTCTGCTGGTTCATATTGGTAAGGGAATTCTGAGACACGGCAGGGCAGAAACCTTGCAGGAGGTTCTCGCGAAAATTGAAAACATTACCGCATCTGATATATTGGAAGTGGCCAATGAAATTTTACAGGAGGATCGATTCAGCCATCGAACATTTCTGCCCTCATGAATCCATTGTTGCGAAAATATTTAAAGGATGGCGAAAGTACCACCCTGGATTTTAAGCAATCCGTGAGCAGTGCGGCTAAAATTGCTAAAACCATGGTAAGTTTTTCCAATACACACGGTGGTGTGCTGCTAATGGGAGTGCGCGACAACAGAACCATTTGCGGGGTTAAGAGTGAAGATGAAAAATACATGCTGGATATGGCAGCCCACTTTTATTGCAGGCCGGAAATCGATATTGAAATCATTGAACATATAGCGGAGGGTAAAACCATTTTGGAGGTGAAAGTGCCTGCGGGTAAGGACAAACCGTATTATGCCAAAGACGAAGATGGCAAATGGTGGGTGTATGTGAGGGTAAACGACAAGAGTTTACTGGCCAGCAAAACCACGGTGGATTTTTTGAAAAGACAAAAACAGCAGAATCCGGATACTGTTCCAATGGGTCCGATAGAGCGCGGTATTTTGGATTATTTAAGCAAAAATGAACGGATAGCGCTACCGCAGGTCTGCAAGATGTTCAATATCAGCCGCCGTAGGGCTTCACGAATACTGGTGAATCTAATGAGTCTGGATGTGGTTCGGAGCCATACTACAGAAAAATTAGAATATTATACCGGTGTATAAAATAATTAGGCTGTCTGTTCAGTTATGATAGTGATGGTTTGAACTCTACTCCTTTTGTTGTATTGATAAAATGAATGCCTGAAAGGATTAATTATTAAATTGTAAAAACCATGAAAACACCTGTCATTATTCAGCCACCGGTTATCCATGCCGTTAAAAAATGGATACTCTTTGCAGGTTTCTTATTGTCTTATTGTATGCTTTGGGCTCAGGACCCCTGGCATCAGCCGGATCTTGATTCTACTGCCCAGGCAGCGGTTTCTGAATGGGAGTCAGCGGTTCCCAATGAAGAAACCGAAGAATTTGGGTTGTTTATCTTTCAGTTTGGTAACGGAATGATTGCTACGCTGGATGAACCTTCAGCACGGGATATTGGTGTTAGGGTGGGTGTTTCGAGCCCAATCCGTGGCATAAACAAAACTGGCGATTACTATGCCGAGCTGTTGCGCGCCAATATGCTGGCAGCAATGGCCAATGGGGGCAGCATGCAGCCTGTATTGCTAAAAGGGTTCTTAGCGCCCAACGGGAAAGTTTACAGGAGCCGTGCCCAGTATGAAAGCCAGCCCCATAAGCCACTTGTAGATCCATCTGTGTATGGCCGATACAATATTCAGCAGGGTGGGCAGTGGAAGGTCTTTACCCTGTAATCAGGGCAGCCGGTAAATATGTGTGTTTTTCTGGTGGTACACCGCGCGGGCTCCGGTTTTTAATCGGGGCTCGTAGCGGCTGAACCAAAGACCGGTATCATTTAGCACCAGATACTGTACGCGGGATTGGCTGAGGATTTCGGCAGTGATTTCGGGTCCAAAATCCCTGCTGATGCGCACTCCCCGTTTTTTTAAGAGATATAATGCTGTGTTGGGTGTGATGTCAAAGGCGTAAAACACCCTGGCGCCATCCGGAATTACCTGCTTTAATGTATCTGCTTGTTCCACCAGCTCTGCCGCCTCTTTAAAGGCATTCTGGTGGTAATAATCTCCTGTTGAATACCTTCTGTGCATCATGTGTGCTGCATGTCCGGCGTTCATGAAGGGAATAATCCAGAATGAAATACCCATTATCACAGGTATACATCCCATAAGCACAGTGCGCTGTTCCTGAAACAACTGCTGCAAAAAGAGCCAACCAAAGAAAATGGCAGGATACAGCAGAATAAAATAATAATCGTGGTATAGAAACTGACGGTTAAACAAAATCCAGATGGCTCCTGCACCCAGTAGCATCAACCCCGCTGCCAGTCCCGGTAACAGTGCTTCACGTATTTTAAACAGCAACACCATGGATAATATAGCGAGAAACAGGATGAAAAACCCGGGTCTGTACATGCTTTCCTGCCAGTTGT
>RGEC01000267.1 GCA_009918425.1 Bacteroidota bacterium | reverse complement strand
GTGCTGGCGCTGCAATTCTGTTCATGATCGGCGTGCAGTATGAGCAGTTTATTCATGGCGTCTACCACCACAGGATCGGGATGGTAGTGGTCCATGGTTACCTGACCAAAGGTCATGTTCAGGTAGTTGGTAACGTAATCGAGGTTGTTTTTTGGGTAAATGATGGGGTGCCCGCTGCGCTTTTTGTAAATCATGGCGCAAATGGTAGGCATTTTGGCCAGCAGACGCAGCACGGTTCTGTTTACGGCATCCTCGGGTCTGTTTGGATTCAGGCTCTTTGGGTAAAACAAGCTCAGTGCGCTGATCATGCTGCTCAGTTGGCCCATTGGGTGTGAACCGGTAGGGAACGCTTTGAACATACCTTCCAGGCCTTCATTTACCAGTGTGTGCTCGCGAATGGCTTCATCAAATTCATGAAACTGTGCCTTATTGGGCAAATCGCCGTGAAGAAGCAAATAGGCTACCTCCAGAAAACTGGCTTTTTCGGCCAGGTCTTCTATGGCATAACCGCGGTGGCGCAGAATTCCGAGCTCACCATCCAAAAAGGTAATGGCACTGGTAGTAGCTCCGGTATTTTTATAGCCGATATCCAGCGTTATGTAGCCGGTGAGGTCTCTCAGCTTTGCAATATCAATGGCTTTTTCACCCTCAGAACCTGTAATTACAGGCAACTCATACTCTTTTCCTTCCAGAATAATCTTCGCAGTTTCAGACATTTTTTAGCACTTCCCTTATTTAAACGCAAATCTACCTTTTTCGTTTGCATATTGCAAGAAAATCAGGCCCATTAATATAGTTTTTTGCAATAACTTAACAACACTTCCATTTCATCGACGGCAATTACAATATATGCCAATGGGACTTATCTTTGCAAAAAATCTATCCCTGGTATGCGTTCTGTTAAAATGCTCAATCTTCATGCACAATACCTGCGGATAAAAGATGAAATTGATGCGGCAATGGCCGCTGTTCTGGAACGCACCGATTTTATTGGTGGTGAGGATGTAAAGGAATTTGAAAAAGAACTGGCCGCTTACCACGAAGCTTCGCAAACTATAACTTGCGCCAATGGCACTGATGCCATTCAGATAGCGCTAATGGCCATGGATTTACCTCCCGGAAGCGAAGTAATCACTCCCGGTTTTTCCTATGCGGCGATTGCGGAAATGTGCCATCTGGTGGGCTTAAAACCTATTTATTGTGATGTAGATCCGCACACATATCTCATGGATGTGGAAGACCTGGAAGAACGGATAACTCCCAAAACCCGTGTGCTGGCTCCGGTGCACCTTTTCGGACAGGTTGCCCCAATGGAAAACATCATGGCGCTGGCCAAAAAGCATAATTTTTATGTGCTGGAAGACAACGCCCAGGCCATCGGGGCTGAATACATATTTTCCGATGGCAGAAAAGCCAAATCAGGCAGTATGGGGGATGTGAGTACCACCTCTTTCTTCCCCAGTAAAAACCTGGGTTGCTATGGAGACGGTGGCGCGATTGTTACCCAAAACGATAAGCTTGCCAAACGCTGTAAAATGATTGCCAACCACGGCCAGTCGGTGAAATACCATCATGAAATCATTGGCATGAACAGCCGCCTCGATACCCTGCAGGCAGCAATTTTGCGGGTTAAACTGCGAAAACTGGACGGCTTTGCCGCTGAAAGACAGGCTGCCGCCGCACATTATGACTACGAACTTGGTTCCATCCCTCAGTTAAAAATTCCCGCCAGGGCCGAAAACAGCACCCATGTATTTCACCAGTATTGCATGGTTTTGGAAACGCCTGAGATGCGAAGCGGGCTGCAGGAATACTTAAAAAACCATGGTGTTCCCAGCATGATTTATTATCCTTTGCCGCTGTACAAACAAACGGCCTATAAACAAGATATTACCCTACCCGTAACCGAATATTTATGCGACCGCATTTTGGCGCTGCCCATGGGAACGGATATGGAATCAGAACAACTTTCATATATTACTTCAACCATCAAACAATACTTTAGCAAATAAAATGAATATAGCAGTCATCGGAACCGGATACGTTGGCCTTGTGAGCGGCACCTGCTTTGCCGAAACCGGCAACAACGTTATCTGTGTAGATATTGATAGTCAAAAAGTAGAAAAACTGGCCTCAGGGCAAATCACGATTTACGAACCCGGTCTGGAAGTTATCTTCAAAAGGAACCTCAAGGAAGGACGTTTGAAATTTACCACCAGTCTGCAGGATGCCATCAAGGACTCGTTGGTAATATTTCTGGCTTTGCCAACCCCTCCGGGCGAAGATGGCAGCGCCGATTTGAGTTATGTGTTGCACGTAGCCGATCAACTCGGACACGGACTTCAAGCCTTGCGTAACCAAAAACGCAAC
>RGEC01000266.1 GCA_009918425.1 Bacteroidota bacterium | reverse complement strand
TATTTGTATTTGTATTTGTATTTGTATTCGGTATATACTACTATTCATACTAAAATCTACATCACCAATTTATGATGACCTATCTTCACTCTTCAGTATGAAAAAATGAAATAATAGTATTAATAGCATTATGAACACCCCTTGGGGCTCGGCATCTGCTGGTGGATATGCTTGGGACAGTATTTATATTGCCAATCAGTTTATTGAAATGTCAGTGAATTTTACTGCACTTGGCGTAGATCCTGCACTTTTTGACGGCATTAATCCCTGCACGACCCCCTATCGCACATTGATGTTCTACAGCCAGTCATCCTTAGCACCTACATCTTCACCCAAAGATTTTGCCGGACCTTATCCTTTCTGGCGTTATCCCCGTGTAATTAGTAAAATAAAAGGAACAGACACATTAAACTGCACTGCAAAAACCGGAAGTATTTTTGCCGATTCTGCCTATGGACTGGCCTGGTATAAATGGACTACCCCCAATGGTAACATTACCGGATATAATGCCGACAGTACAGTGATAACGTTCAATAAACCCGGTAAATATTTTCTGGAATCGGCACCACTCAGGGGTTGTTTTACCCTGAAAGATAGTGTAACCATACTCGCTGATACCCTTAAACCCGTTGCGTCTATCAAGTATTTTGATACGCTAAGCACCGGAACGGTTTATACGATTAGAATGTATGGAGGTAATACCGTATTGAGCGATAGCCTGTTGAATTCGCCATTGTTTGGAACCTCAAAAGGATATACATGGAACTGGACTGGCCCAGGTGGTTTTACATCCATCCTGCAAAATCCCTGGATTAGTAATCCGGGCATTTACAGACTCAGAATGACCAGCCTGAGAAATACTTGCTTTGATACCACTTCATCTTTTATCGTCCTTCTACCTGTCGAAATCAGAAATTTCGAATGCAAGACCGGAAAGGATAGGGTTTCTATACATTGGGAAACCTCACAGGATCAGTATCTAAAGGGTTACAGCATTCAAAGGGAAAACAACGGAAATTTTAAAACCATAGGGTTTGTCCCGGCTTTACAAACATCGCAAACTTCCCAGTGTTATCATTTTACGGATTTTAATCCATTGACGGGCTGGAATTCTTACAGGCTGGTTCTGGAAATGCAGTCGCCGGAAAATAATCTTTCTGTATGTTTCCAGTAACGACAACCGCTGGATAAAAAAGATTATCGTGAAATAAATATTTATTTCATCAGCCCAATTTCACGTAGGCGTTCATGTAGAAACTCAATGGCAGTGCAGTCTTCATACTTTTTCGGATTGTCTTGGCTGATACAACTTTCCAAGCAGGCCAGCGATACTTCCGGACGAGGGTGCATAAAAAAAGGTATGGAATAGCGGGGAAGGTGCCATTGTTCACGGGGCGGATTTACCACCCTATGTGTTGTGCTGCGCAGTCTGTCGTTGGTTAAGCGCTGTAACATGTCGCCTACATTCACAATAATGTGGTCTTCCACTTCGGTAACACCCACATAAATGCCCTGTCTGCTAAGGACCTCCAGTCCATCGGCACTGGCGCCTACCAAAAGTGTTATGAGATTTATGTCTTCATGTTCGCCTGCCCTGATAGAGCCATTGGGCTCAGCGTTGATGGGTGGATAGTGTATGGGCCGCAGAATACTGTTGCCATTGTGAACCTTGTCGTCAAAATAATTTTCCGGCTGATTCAGGTACAGCGCAATTGCTCTGAGCATCTGAATACCTGTGGCTTCAAGCGCACGGTAAATGTCTTTTCCAACCGTGTTGAAAGAGGGGATTTCATTTACGTATTTATTTTGCGGATAATAGTCTTTTAGTTTATCGCCATCTTCTACCCATTGTCCAAAATGCCAGAATTCTTTTAAATCCCCGGCATTTGAGTTTTTAGCGTGTTCCTTGCCAAAACCGGTGTAACCTCTCTGGCCACCTCCATCAGAGTCGTCATATTGAAGTTTAGTTTCAACAGGCAATTCAAAAAATGCCTGTACCTGATTGTAAAGTTCCTTGAGAAGATTGTTGTCAACTCCGTGGTTTCTTATTGCCACGAAGCCAATGTCTTCATAGGCTTTACCAAGAGAAGAAACAAATTGCATCTTTTGGCTTTCAGTGCCATTGGTAAAGTCGGCAAGATCCAGTTTTGGAACAGCGGATAAGTATTGTGTTGTCAAGTTATGAAGGGTTTAAAGATTAATTTCAAGTAGCGCCAGCAGCGCAATGAGTATGCTTACCAGGCCTAAAATACCGTAGTTAAAACCACCAAAGAACGATAAAGTCAGGAGGAAACAAATCAAGCAAATCCAGAACATGTTATCTGTATTGCGTTTGATGAGAAAATAGGCGATGGGCGGAATTACAAAACAGAGAATCAGATAGAAGAACCAACGCAGGCTGCCTGCATCAGGGTTGTC
>RGEC01000265.1 GCA_009918425.1 Bacteroidota bacterium | reverse complement strand
TTTATTAGTAATAATAATCAATCTGCACTCTATCACTAGTTGTTAATCTATAATTACCATTCTGAAAAGGTATATAACCAATATTAAGTGTAGGTGTGGTTGTATTAGCTCCAGAACCTACAGTATTATTTGTATAAAATGTAAATGCCTTTGAACTAATTCTGACACCATTTACATAAATTTTAACTAGACTTTTCGTATTTGGTATTTGAGCTAATGTAAATACAGCAGATACAACACCGTCTAATCCAGATGTTCCTGCAGATGTAGTAGCCTGAGCAGAAGTAACTGTAAATTCATCATTTATTTCTCGAACCAAACTATAATTTGTTCCTTCTGTTGCAGTAGATATAGCACCTGTTCCATTACCAAGTAATACACCAGATAAAGTTGTTGCACCAGTTCCTCCTTTTGCTACAGCGATAGTAGTTCCGCTCCAAGTTCCAGTGGTAATTGTACCAACACCAGTTAAACTTGAAGTCACTACATTACTTGCTAGTGTAGTTCCTGATATAGTTCCAGCTAAAGCTGTAATACCAATACTTCCAGATCCATTTGCGATTGAGATACCTAAGCCTGGTGTTAAAGTAGTTCTGGTAAATGTACCCGAACCAGTACCAATATCAATTTGACCACTTGTAGGAGCAGCAGTTAAACCAGTTCCACCTTTCTCAATAGCTATGGTTGTTCCACTCCAAGTACCACTGGTGATAGTGCCTACACTTGTCAAACTTGAAGCAGTAACATTGCTTGCTAAAGTTGTGCCAGTTAAAGTTCCGGCTGCAGCAGTTACTGTAATATCTGCACTACCATCAAATGCGACTCCATTAATATTTTTTGTAGCTGTAAGTTTATTAGCTGTACTTGAAGTTCCAGATAATGTACCAATTAAATTTGTAGATGTTAAACTTGTTAATCCAACTACAGAAGTTACAGTTCCACCCAATACTAAATCAGTTGAGCCTAAAGTAGTTTTACTGTTTGCAAGTTGAGCATTTGTAATACCTGCTGTAGGAGATAAATTTGCTGATGTGATTCCAGAAGTTGCAATAGTAATACCTCCCGAGGCATTTGTAACTGAAATACCAGACCCAGGAGTTAATGTAGCTCTTGTAAACCCGGTGCCATTTCCTATATTTAATTGACCGTTTGTTGGTATTGAAGTTAAACCTGTTCCTCCATTGGTTACTGCAATGGCTGTTCCACTCCACACACCGCTTGTAATTGTTCCAACACTTGTTAAACTTGAAGCAGTAACGTTACTAGCTAAAGTTGTACCTGTTAATGTATTTGATGCCGCAGCAACTGTGATATCAGCACTGCCATCAAATGCAATTCCATTGATATTTTTTGAAGTTGTAAGTTTGTTTGCAGTACTTGCAGTTCCTGATAATGTCCCAATGAAACTTGATGAAGTTACACTACTTAATCCAGTAACAGAGGTATATGTACCCCCAATAGCAATACCAGTAGTTCCCAAAGTAGTTGTACTATTTTCAATTGAAGTTACCCTAGTCGCAACAGGTAAAACATCAGATATATACCTTCTTTGCATCATAGTTGCTGTATCGTTTTTATCTATGAAAGTTTTAGCACTACTTAAGGTTGCAGTATAATCAGAAAGGATACCAGATATAGCAGTCTTTTGAATCAAATAAGAAGTATCAATATTTATCCTAGAACGAACATAAGCAGTTGATGCAACTAGTGTATTATTAGCACTAACATCAGCAGTTGTGGTTGTAGGTGAACCAGTTAATGATGGTGATGCAATAGTTTTATTAGTTAAGGTTTCTGTACCTGCTAAAGTTGAAAGCGTACCTGTTGTTGGTAATGTAATATTGGTAACGCCGGTACTTGTTAATGTTGTAGTATAATTTCCTGCGGTAATGAAATCAGCTGTCGTAGATATATTACCACCCAGGCTAATTGTTTTAGTTCCGTTGTTTACACCTGTTCCACCATAGGTTCCTAAAATAGCTGCAGTTAAATCGGCGCCGCCATTAAAGTTATTCCCATAGATACTTCTTGCTGTTGCAAGTTGAGTTGAAGTGCTTGCATTTCCTGCTAAGGTTGCAGTTATGATGCCTGCACTAAAATTACCACTACCATCTCTTTTAACAATTGTATTTGCGGTATTACTTGATGTAGCAGATGCGATATCAGTAGCAATTGTTCCTGAAATTTGACTACTATTTATAGTAGTTGCAGCAACTAAACTTTTTACATATTGAGTCGTAGCTATTTGTGTACTATTAGTAGTAATATCAGCCGTAGGCGCAGTTGGTGTTCCTGTTAAAGAAGGCGATGATATTGTTGGAGATACAATTGTTTTATTAGTCAACGTCTCAGTGCCTGCTAAGGTTGCAATGGTACCTGTTGTTGGTAATGTAATATTGGTAACGCCAGTACTTGTTAAGGTTGTAGTATAATTTCCTGC
>RGEC01000264.1 GCA_009918425.1 Bacteroidota bacterium | reverse complement strand
GTGAGGCCATTCTGCTGGATTACATGTATGAAGCACCGGTTAAAAAAGGGAATAATAAAAAGTTAAAAATCACGCTGCAGGACGCTCAGGATAAGTGGGAGCGAAATAAAAAGATTTTTAAGGCGGCGTAACTTAAACACAGGAAAAGCTATTTTTGGTTAAATTGCCCATCTATTTGACCTAAACATGGCTGAAATTCTTCAAAACAATAAGAAAACCCTTTTTGCCTGGACGTTATACGACTGGGCTAACTCTGTTTATCCCCTCATCATCAGTTCGGCCATTTTCCCGGTGGTGTATGAAAATGCCACGAGTATAAAGGTAGACGGGAAAACCGTTTATGACCAGATTACCTTCTTCGGTCATACCTTTAAAAACACTGAATTTTATGCCTATCTGGTTTGTGTTTCGTATATTGTGGTAGCATTGCTGACGCCACTGCTCTCGGGTATCGCGGATGCCGGCGGAAAACGCAAACAGTTTATGCAATTTTTTTGCTTTCTGGGCGCTGTTTCCAGCGGTCTGCTATACTTCTTTCCCACAAAAAATCCTGGAGTGGCCGGACAGGCCGTTGAACTGAGCTGGACAATACTTCCATTGTTTTTTGGCAGTGTAGGTTTCTGGGGCAGTCTGGTTTATTACAATTCGTACCTGCCCGAAATTGCCTCACCTGACCAACAGGATAAAGTAAGTGCCCGTGGCTTTACCATGGGGTATCTGGGCAGCTCTTCCCTTCTCATCACCATTCTGGTGGTATTTGTTTTTCAAAAGATGGCACCCATTTCCTGGGCTTTCCCCTTGGTAAGCTTATGGTGGATTGGATTTGCCATTTATTCATTTTATTATTTGCCCGAAACACGACCCTCCGGACTTAAACACAATACAGGATTACTATCTGCAGGATTCAGGGAAATCACCAAAGTATTTACCGAAATCCGGACACAGCATTTAGCTCTTAAGCGCTATCTGTACAGCTATTTTATGTTCAACATGGCGGTACAAACCATCATGGTAATGGCTGTTTCCTTTGCAAGTAAAGAGATTATTGGTATCAAACCCGCTGATTTGATAACCAGTATCTTACTTATTCAGTTTCTGGGGGTGGCCGGTGCCTTAATCATGTCGCTCCTTTCCAAAAAAATAGGCAATATCAACACTCTGATGTTATCCATTATAATCTGGATTGGGCTTTGCATCTATGTTTATCAATTTGTATATAAACCCTGGCAGTTCTACATCGCGGCAGGCATTGTTGGCCTGGTAATGGGCGGTATTCAATCTATTGCCCGTTCCACCTATTCCAAATTGTTACCTGAAACAGAAGATCATACTTCCTACTTCAGCTTTTTTGATCTGGCAGAAAAAATTGGGCTGGCCATCGGCACATTCTCTTTCGGTCTCATTGAAGGCTATCTTGATATCAGAAGCTCCATACTGGCCCTGATTGCCTTTTTTGTAATGGGACTGCTACTGTTGCTCAGAGTTCCGAAAACCCAACAACTTTCGAGTGAAATTGAGGATTAACGCAATAGCGTCAACGTACCGTTGAATTCATAGGGTTTACCGTCATACGAAACCACTTCAACATGGAACACATACACACCTTGTGAAACTTCCTGTCCATTGGCAGTTCCGTCCCAACCCTTGTTGATGTCGTCTGAATAGAAGAGTTTTTCGCCCCAGCGACTGTAGATAGTCATATTCATTCCCTTGAAGTTGCTGGCCGTAACATTGAACATATTGTTCTTGCCCGGGCCTGCTCCGTCGGGGGTAAATACATCCGGGATCCAAACAATGATATCAGGACCCACAAACACATTCTTCCTGAACGTGTCCGTACATCCACCCGGCTGTGAGGTAACTATCAACTGAATGGTATACGTGGCCGTATCCTTGCCATAGGCATATCTTGGGGCAAACGATACAAACGTATCATCATAAGGATCATACCAGGTGCCAAAATCCCACTTATAGCTCATCTGTGGATTGAATGGCACACTCGGGATGCTGCTCTGATTGATGGTCTTAAACTTAGGCAGTGCTACCGTAGTCTTAAACGGTGGATCTGTGCTGAACAGGGCCGTTGGGTTCGGGTAGGCCTGCACATAGTCTATGCTGTCTACTGTCACCGCGCAGTTGCCTGCCGTATTGGTGATGCGAAGCTGAACCTTGTATTTACCCTGATTCGGGTAGTTGATACCCGTGGGATTCTGCTGATCGCTGGTATCGCCGTTACCGAAGTCCCAGCGCCATTTCAATTGTCCGGCAGGAATGCCGCGGCTTTCAATACCACTAAAGCTTGCCGTAAGCGGTGCACAGCCCTTCAATGAGCTTGCCATGCTTACCACAGGATACGGATGCAAGATTATCTGTATGCTGTCTGAGGCCTGTGGACAAACTTCATTCGGCTCAGGTACTGTTGTTACCTTCAGCCAGGCTGTACCGGCTGCCTGATCTCCT
>RGEC01000263.1 GCA_009918425.1 Bacteroidota bacterium | reverse complement strand
ACAACAAAAAGGACGTAACACTTGTTTCTATTGTGTGAAACCTGAAGTGATTATCATAGGCGGCGGCATCTCAGGATTGTCCGCCGCCCGGCTTTTAAACAGGAGAGGAGTCCCCTTTTTGTTGCTTGAATCTGAGTCTAAGCTTGGAGGAAGAATTCAATCCGAATATTACGATGGATATATACTGGATAAGGGTTTTCAAATATTGAACACGGCCTATCCGGAATGGGAAAAGCATGATATCAACCTCAATGCGTTGTCCCTTAAATCGTTTGCTTCAGGAGCTAAAATATTTCAGGATAATCAGGCGTATACATTGGCAGATCCTTTACGGGAAGGGCCCGTAGCATTGCTGGCTGTATTTGCAAAATCGGTTTCCGTAAATGACATGCTGCTTATTCTGAAATTGAAGAGCAGGCTTAGCAAAAAGGATTTTTCCGAGGTTTTTGATATGAAAAATGAATCTACCCTACAGTTTTTAAAACGGTTTGGATTCAGTCAAAAATTCATAAGTTCATTCTTTAAACCATTTTATGCCGGAATATTTCTGGAGTCCGAACTTAAAACCCCGTCATCCATGTTTTCTTTTGTTTTCAAAGCGTTTGCCGAAGGAACGGCTGCCTTGCCTGAAAAAGGGATGCAGCAATTGATAAAATTGATTTCAGCGGAACTAAACAATGAAAATATTCGCTTTAGCACCAAGGTATCAGAGGTGCAGTCCGGGTCTGTGACCCTGGAAGATGGTACAGTTCTAGCTGCGCCTCATATTTGGGTTACAACCGGCACAGGAACTTTTCAGGGTGTTCACCGCAAAAACTGGGTAGGTAACCACAGCACTGCTGTTCTTTATTTCTCAGCCGACAAGTCTCCAAAGTGGGGGAAATTTATTGGGTTGAACGCAAATACCGAAGGAATCATAAACCATTTCTGCATGCCATCTGCGGTTCAGTCCGGCTATAGCCCTGAGGGCAAATGCTTGCTTAGCGTCTCGCTGAAACCGGGTATTGATTATAAACCGGGTTTAGAAGAACAGGTGATTGATGAATTGAAAAAAATCAAAGCCCTTCAACAGCCTGTTGACTTCCTGAAAGCTATTAATGTGACCGGCGCATTGCCCGAAATGGACTCTATGTGTTTTGAGCCGGAATTAATCCGGCTTCACGAAGGTGTGCTTGCTACCGGTGACTTTGCTGCCTATCCATCCGCCAATGCTGCCTTGCATGCCGGCCGACTTTTGGTGGAAACCATTTGACCCAATTTAGCAAAATCATCGGCATATCCTTATTTTTGCCCTAATGTCTAATGCTCGCAAGATCTTAGAGGCCAAACGTGCCGAATCTCAGCTGGGCGGAGGTGAAAAGCGAATCGCCTCCCAGCACGCAAAAGGAAAACTCACCGCCCGTGAAAGGTTAAATCTACTGCTTGACGAAGGTAGTTTTTGCGAAATCGGCGCCTTTGTTACCCATCGCAGTAAGGATTTTGGTATGGAAAACCAGCAGTTTCTTGGGGATGGTGTTGTTACCGGCTATGGCAAGGTAAATGGTCGTCTGGTGTATGTGTTCTCTCAGGACTTTACCATCTTTGGAGGCTCGCTGTCTGAAACCCATGCCGAAAAGATTTGCAAAATCATGGATATGGCCATGGAAAACGGTGCGCCTGTAATCGGTCTCAATGACAGCGGGGGAGCGCGCATTCAGGAAGGCGTAGTTTCACTGGGAGGGTATGCAGATATTTTCTACCGTAATGTAATGAGCAGCGGTGTAGTTCCTCAAATTAGTGCCATTATGGGGCCCTGTGCCGGTGGTGCTGTGTATTCTCCTGCCCTCACTGATTTTATTCTGATGGTGGAAAACACCTCATATATGTTTGTTACAGGTCCCAATGTGGTTAAAACCGTTACCAATGAAGATGTGAGCAGTGAGCAGCTGGGAGGGGCCTCCGTGCACGGCAGCAAAAGCGGTGTTGCGCATTTTACCGCTGCCAATGAAGTTGAAGCCATTCTCAATATCAAGCAATTACTGGGTTACATGCCCCAGAATTGTGAGGAAAAAACTGCTGCATGGCCCTATCATGCCGGTAATGAAATCCGTGATGCATTGAAAGATATTGTGCCGGACAATCCCAATCAGCCGTATGACATGCGCGAAGTGATTGAGAATTTGGTAGATGAGGGCAGTTTCTTTGAAGTTCATAAGGCATACGCTGAAAATATTCTGGTAGGCTTTGCTCGTCTGGCAGGGAAAAGTATCGGAATTGTAGCCAATCAGCCTGCCCACCTTGCTGGAGTATTGGATGTGCACAGCAGCCAGAAAGGAGCCCGTTTTGTGCGTTTTTGCGATGCCTTTAACATTCCTTTGCTGGTGCTCGAAGATGTTCCCGGATTTTTACCCGGTACCGACCAGGAATGGAATGCCATCATTACCAATGGTGCTAAATTGCTATACGCATTCAGCGAAGCTA
>RGEC01000262.1 GCA_009918425.1 Bacteroidota bacterium | reverse complement strand
AGTTCAACAACCATTTCTGCCATGAACGATTTAGAAGTAAATCGTTCGGCCGGTGTAGTATTAAATAAAAATCTTTCCGTAACGGGGACCCTAACCCTTACAGCCGGCAACCTCAATATCGGCTCACAAACACTTACGCTATTAGGTGGAATAGCCCGTACATCCGGCAAAATTGACGCAGATTCCGGGACCTTGGTATTTACAAACACCACTGCTCAAACTTTGCCATCTTCCTTGTTTTCAAGCAATATAAATAACCTGACATTAAATGGCAGTGGAGGTATAATCTTGGGCAATGCACCAACATTAACAGGCACATTAACCCTCACGTCTGGTGTGCTCACTACCACATCATCCAATTTGCTTACCTTGGCTTCAGGAGCCAGTGTTTCCGGTGTTTCCAACAGCTCTTTTGTGCATGGTCCGGTAAAAAAAGTAGGCAACACGGACTTTACTTTTCCTGTGGGGTCCATTGGCACCGGGTATCAACCGATACAAATAACCAACTTTGCAGGCACTACGTCATCAACAGACGCTTTTACCGCAGAATATAAGCGAAGTTCTGCCGCAGGTGTGGGTACCAATATCAATAGCCCCGTAAATAGGGTTTCCTTCTGTGAGTATTGGCAGCTAGACAGAACCGCCGGTACTCCCACAGTAGATGTTACCCTTCATTTCAACACCAATAGCGGCTGTGGCGGTGGCGTCCCCGCAGATTATCTTACAGGAAACAGTGGCCTGCTCTCCGAACTGAGGGTCTGCCGCTGGGACGGGACACAGTGGGTAAACTATAGCACTTCATATACAGGAACAGCACCCAATGTGACATTAACAGCCACTGGGATTAGCTCTTTTAGCCCTTTTACCGTGGGATCCACAGGTTTGGCACCGCTTCCGTTGAAACTGCTCTCCTTCAAGGGTATAAAAAAAGATGGAAAGGTGCACCTGAACTGGACAACACTCGATGAAACCTACATGCAATCTATAATTTTACAAAGCAGTGCAGATGGCTCAAATATTGAAAAAGTAACAGAATTAAAGGCCCAAAATACGCCGAACAACTTTTATTCTTTCACGGATACATCTGATAAAATGAAAAGAATGTATCGAACGCAAAACAACCGCTATTACCGTCTGCAATTTGTTAACCAGGATTTGAGTTTCGATTTTTCTCCTTGGATTAGTGTTATAGACAGTGAATTGAACAGGTATGAGCTTAAATTTAGTGTTTATCCAAATCCGGCTAACGGCAATGGATTTTATATTTACCCCACTAATTCAAGTTGTTCTTTTGCAACCATAAGGCTCATAGACAATGCGGGTAAATTGATATTACAGCAAAAGGTAAATTTTAAAAATCCATATAAGGTTCCTGTCGATGGCTTAAAAACTGGGCTGTATAACCTAATGATAATTTTATCCGATGGTTACATTGAGAGCCAAAAAATAAGCATTCAGCCTTAATTATTATCTTAGTAAATTTGCACTGTGGGGCGTTTTTTGCTTATAAGTTTTTTTTGTGTTTACGCAAGTAACATCATTGCCCAGCCTTGCAAGTCCATTCGCAATTCATCCAAAACCCTTACATCCAAATGCATTAAGATCCGCTCTATCCTGGTGGATGCTTGCGGAAACCCGGAAGGTGAAAATGAAATACTGTTATTTGAAACCGGAAAAACTTCGGTTTCCATGGCTGCCATCAGCTTGCGGTGGGCGAATACTTCCAACAAGTGGCTGGGGCTAACCCAATCGGCGGCTACAGCTACCCTGGTTTCAGATATTAATGCTACTATTACAGGCTGTGGAAAACTGCTGGAGCCAACCGGAAACAGCATTCCGGCCAATAAAAAAGTATACTTATTTACATCCACCAATTTCATCGTGGGGTCCAATCAGTTTACCAACCTGTCGGATACGGCGTATGCCATTTTTCAAAAAGCGGGCAACACGGCAGGGCATTTTGCCAATTATTCAACTCCGTCCGGCTTGCGTACCACTATTTTGTCTTTGGCAGGTTCTTGCAGCGATACAGCAACCTATGATAAAGTAAAGCTGGTGAAACAAAACGGCACCGTTGGTGCTGAAGACGGCGGATATGTAAATTTTGACAGCCTGGGCAATGCTAATTATCTCAATGATGGCTGTAGTGCACCGGTCGAACCATTGAAGGTAACCGCAGTAACCCTTAACGGCAGTAGTTTTTGTCCGGGAGACACCGTTTTACTTAAAGGTACCGTTTCAGGTGGTTTGTGCTTTGTATGGCGCGCCGCCACAGGTCGTTTTTCTGATACAACCTCTCTTTTACCCAATTATTATCCCGATTTTTCCAAACCTTCATCCCCTGAATTATGGCTGTTTAACTGTAATGGCAGTATAAAAGCAACGGTTAGTATCAGTATTAAAAATCAGCAGCCTGTTTTTGCAGGCAATGATACCACGGTATGTGCCGGAAATGCCATAA
>RGEC01000261.1 GCA_009918425.1 Bacteroidota bacterium | reverse complement strand
TCAGATGGGTCGCGATCGGGTGAGGGCCCTTATGCGCAAGATGTGGCTATTTCGGTCTGACCATGCCACTGTTTTCGGTGTGACCGTGCCACTTTGAGAGATTCACAAAAGTACAAATTTATTCGTTTTTGAGTATTCCTTTTCTCAGCGATTCACCTTTTAAATCGATTCGATGAGATGAGTTGACCAACCGGTCTAAAATGGCATCCGCTATTGTTCCTTCGCCGATAAGATCATACCATGTGGCTACTGGGATTTGAGAAGCTACCACTGTACTATTTTGATCAAATCGATCGTCTATGATATCCATCAAAGTCTCTCTGGCGTGCTGATCAAAAGCTTGTAAACCAAAATCATCCAGTATGAGTAGGTCCATGCCTTGCAACTTTTTCAATTCTTTGATATATGTGCCATCTACTTTTGATAGTTTCATTTTTGCTAATAGCCTGGCTGTGTTGGTATAAAGTGCTTTATACCCTAAAAGGCAGGCTTGGTTGCCTAAGGCCTGTGCCAGATAGCTTTTGCCAACACCAGATGGTCCTGTGAGGATAATGTTTTCCTTTTTCTTTAAAAAGCCCAATGTACCTAGCCTGTCGAACATGTTTTTGTCAAGATTGCGTACATGGCTGTAATCTACCTCTGCGATTGCTGCATTTTGTTTAAAACGGGCTGTTTTTCGAAGGCGGTCGGTTTTTTTGTTTTGCCTGTCTTCCCATTCATGTTGAGCTAATAAGGCCAAATACTCGTCAGCTGTAAATTTTTGAAGCTGATGGGTCTGCATATACTGATAATGCAGATCGGCCATGGCACTTAAGCGCATTTGCCTAAGCTTGTTAATTGTTTGGTTCTGTTCCATTTTAGGGTGATTTATGATTATTGATAAGATTCCTTTCCTCTGATATTTTCATGGACGGGGATATGCGTTTGATTGTTGTCTAAGGAGGATTCTACGCACTTATCCAAGTTGTTTTTAAGGATGTTTTGGATATGATAATAGGAGACAGCATCGCCCATAATTGCTCTTTTACAGGCGTTATTAAGTCGCTCATTTCCATACAGCTGCCCTAATTTAAAAAGACCCAAAGCACTTTTGTAGGCTGTTTCTGGGTACTCGCGGTTAAGAAAGAGCGTATTGACACAGGCCTCAACATCTTGTCCATAGTTCCCGGCACGCTGTTTAAAGTGCTGAGGACTCCAGTCTTTGTACTGTTGATGCGTGCTGCTCAAGTGGTCTTTGACCGTGTTGTACTTGCCTTTTAAATCACTGCGCTGATGTATGGCAATGCGCTCATGGCCATAGTAAACCTCTACTATCTTTTGACAGTAATGTATGGTGGTAGACAAGCCAATGTAGCGATAAGGAACGCTGTAATAATTTTTATCGGCTGATAAATATACATAACCAATCTTCTGCACCTTCGCCCTGGCATATTCTTTTAGCTCATACTTTTTGGTCGCTAATGGCTTAAGAGAGACCCTTTCAATGGACTGGTAGAGTTCTTTTCTGCTTGCTTCTTTACGCTGAAAAAGCATATTGTTGTAGATCTCTAATAGCTTATGAATCTCTGCATTAAGCTCTTCTAATGAGAAGAACGTTGTTTCTCTTAAAGGATGGTAAATGCGCTGATAAGTAAGCTGAACCGCATTTTCAACTAAAGCCTTGTCTTGCGGGCGATACGCTCTTGTGGGGTTGGTTGCACAACCGTAGTGTAAAGCAAAGTCCTTGAAAGTGCGGTTGATCTCGGCTTCATACTTGCTCGACCGACTCACCGCGCTCTTTAAATTGTCCGACACAATGGCCTTGGGAACACCCCCATAGAATGCCAACATATTGTTCATGCAATGAATTAAGTCTGACCTTTTTTGACTCCTGCAAGCCTCTACATAAGTGTATTGGCTATACGGAAGAATAGCTACAAATACCTCTAATGCATCTATTTCACCCGTGTCTTTGTTGACTATGGACAGCTTTTTACCCGCAAAATCAATGTATATTTCATTGCCAGGGATATGCTCGAGCTTCATGGAGCCCTTTTCCTTTTTGTACTTCCTATTATAGTGCTCCATAAACTGTGTATAGCTGTATGGATCAACTACAGCCTCACTATAGGCCGAATAATGATGTAGGAAGGTAAAGCCAGGATGCTTTTGTGCCTTGCGTATTTGCTCAAAATGGCACATAAGGGCATCAAATCGCTCGTTTTTGATGGTGGTTCGGGAAGGAAAAAGCTCTCTAACCACTCCATCTTCCATGCCAACAAGCTCTTTTGCGGCGTAATCAGAAGCTTTTAACCATCTGATATATTGATTGATGGTGTTTCTTGAAAGACCTAAGATGTCGGCTATTCTCCGATTGCTCAGACCATCAGCGTGTAAACTAAAAACCTGTTTAATGTCCATTGGATCAAGGGTGTTTGCCATATCGTCGAAATCAAGTGCCAGGATAATTTGACTACTATTT
>RGEC01000027.1 GCA_009918425.1 Bacteroidota bacterium | reverse complement strand
AGGCACTTTTAACATGGGTTATGTTTTGTTTAAATGAAACAACTTATTTTTGCTCGCCAATCCGGGGTTTGTAGCGTTTGGTTTTGCAGATAAATGCCCGGGCAGAAAAAATGTTGCATCGCAAAATAGATTTTTCGGCAGCTGTAAGTCTGGTAGTTGCCAACATGGTAGGTACGGGTGTATTTACAGGTTTGGGTTTTCAGTTGCTTAGCCATACACAGGCTTTCACCATTATGGCATTGTGGTTTATTGGTGGCATCATGGCTCTTTTGGGTGCAGTTTGTTATGCTGAACTGGCCACCCGCTTGCCTCAGGATGGTGGGGAATATCATTTTCTCTCTAAAGTTTACCATCCCGCTCTGGGTTTCATGGCAGGCTTTGTGAGTGCAACTGTGGGTTTTAGTGCACCCATTGCCCTAGCAGCGGCATCTTTGGGAACCTATGCGCATGGCGTTTTTAATTCCATAAACCCTGTGTGGATGGGGACGGTTGTTATAATGGGTATTGCTGCCATTCATGCAACCAATCTCAGTGCAGGGGTCAAATTTCAAAAGATTTTTACCCTGATAAAAGTTACCTTAATTGTTGTGTTTGTAGCCGCCGGTATTTTCCATGGGAATACGCAGGGAATTTCTTTTTCGTATGGTGATACCAGTGCCGCCGAGATAATGACAGCCGGCTTCGCCATCAATTTGGTTTATGTCAGCTATGCCTATAGCGGATGGAATGCCAGTGCCTACCTCGCAGGCGAAATTCAGCAACCCGAGAAAAATCTTAATCGCTCCATTATCTGGGGAACCTTGCTGGTAATGTTATTGTATGTGATGTTAAATGCAGTCTTTATTGCATCAGCACCCATGCAGGAAATGATAGTAGATACACAGGGTGCACAGGCCTTTCAGCCAAAGGATGTTGGGATTGTAAGCGCACGCTACATATTTGGTAACTGGGGTGGTAAAGTAATGGGTGGTGTTATTTGTCTCTTACTGATAAGTACCATCAGTGCCATGATTATTGCCGGTCCGCGTGTAATTCAGCCCATGTTCGGAAAGATTCCTGCATTAAATCAACTTGCATCCACCAATTCTAAAGGCAACCCGGTTGCAGCTATCCTGTTTCAAACTATACTGGCGCTCATTATTTTATGGACGGCTGCTTTTGACAGTATTATGCAGTATATTGGATTTACGCTTACACTTTTCACAACACTTACCGTTGCCGGTGTTATTATTTACCGCATAAAACACGGTAAACCGGAGGGTTACAAGGCGCTTGCATATCCATTGTCCCCCATTTTGTTTATTGCCGCTAATCTGGGCGTTTGCTACTTTCAGATTACTGATAAAACCACGGAATCTATTATTGGCCTTGCAACCGCGCTTGCAGGTGTTATGCTTTATTTCATAAGTACAGATAGAAAAAAATCACAAATTGACCATTAAAATATGAAACGTTACCTGATATTTTCCTTTACCCTGGCCACAATGGCTGTATTTTCATGCGGAGGTTCCACTGAAAAGAAAAAAACTGAAAACCCCAATGCAGTAAAAACCGACACAGCCAAAAAGGCGGCTGACACCAATTTTAACCGAAAGTATAATGATTATGCTTTCTTCATAGCAGGGCTACCTTCAAAAGCAGGCAGCAGCATGGCTATGTACGAGGGCGTAAAAGAAGTACAGGAACATGCTGTGCAATTTGGAAAGCGCTGGGATGAAATGGATAAAAACCGACTGAGCCTCATGCGTAAATGGGCCAAAGAAGAACTTCATCCCAAAGTCGATGAAAACCTAAACACATTCTATCCTTTCTCAGGTCCGGATTTTCTCCACGTGGTGCAATTCTATCCAAACAGCAAAAAATACCTGTTTTTGGCTAACGAAATGGTAGGGAATGTGCCAGAGTTTGAGAAAATGACGCGCCCACAGGTGCTGAATTATTTGAATAGTATTGAAAAGGCACTGGGCGATATCTTCCGCAGAAGTTACTTCATTACCAGCTATATGGGTAGCCAGATTCCTGCTGTGAAAGGGGTAATACCCATTTTTATGGTGTTTTTTGCACGCACCGGGCATGAAATTATGAACGTGGAACTTATTTCGATTGATGCAGCGGGAAATACCGTTCCTCGCAGTCAGAATCCAAAAGGAGTAAGCGGCGTTAGGTTTACGTTCTGCCCTGCCGGAAAATACGATGATGTAAGAACCCTTGAATATTTCAATACCGATATCAGTAATGTAGGTACCAGCGGAAATGGTGGCCTAAAAGCCCGCCCGGAAATGGTGAAGCACATTGAAGCATTTGGTAAAGCCAACACTTTTGTGAAGGCAGCAAGCTATTTGTTGCACTATGAGACTTTCAGCACCATTAAAGACCTTACACAGGCAAAATCAGTGAGCCTATTGCAGGATGATACCGGTATTCCATATCGTTTTTTGGCAAAGGATTTCAATTATAGCCTGTATGGCAAATACACCATTCCGGTTAAAAACTTCAGTGCCTCAGGTCATTATCAAAAAGACCTGGGCAAGTTGTATGCTGACAGCACTAAGGTGAAATCGCTGCCCTTTAGCCTTGGCTACCATTGGCAGGATAAAAACCAAAATTATATGCTGTTTGTGAGAAAACCCTGATTTTTTTTGTAAATTAGTTCGCAAATTCAACCCTTTGAAGGCAACTGTATTTGCGATAGCGATCCTTTTTCTGTCTTTTTTAGGTGCTCAGCCTGATTTTGAAGCCAATAATTCAGGTTGGCTAAAATCATTATTCGAAAATAAAGGAAGTACTCTTTTTAAGCAGATTCTCGATCGTCCTGATAAGTATCGTTTTCAGATTATCTATTCACAGATAGACCGGAACAGGAGGGGAGTACCTTTTATAAAGTCTCACTACTATAATTTTAATAAGGGGCAGTATTTTTATCCGGCAAGTTTGGTAAAATTACCTACATCTCTTCTGTCTCTTCAAAAACTTACCGAGCTGGATTCTTTTGGAATCAAACCTGAGACGCCTATATTTTTTGACAGTGCCTGGTATTGCCAGGTTCGCAGCGGAAGAGATGCTTCACAGGTGTCTGGATGGCCAAACATAGATGGATTTGTAAAGAAGATGATGGTCGTGAGCGACAACCCGTCTTATAACAGAATGTTCGAGTTTCTGGGATATGATTATATTGCAAATACACTTAGAAATAAAGAATACTTCGATACCAGAATCATTCAGCGTTTTGATTTCCCTTGTGATTCGCTTAGCTCTTACAATACCAATCCGGTATATTTTTTTAATGAACAAGATACACTGTATTATCAGCCTCCACAGTTTGCCAAGCAGCGCCTGATAAATCCTTACGGAGATGTGTACATGGGAAGCCGCTATTACGATGCTTTTGGGAATCTTTATCCATTCCCACGTTCGTTTATGTTCAATAATTTTTTGCCGATTAATGAACTGCACAAAATGCTGATTTCTCTTTATCTGCCTGAATCTTTGTCATATAATAGACGCTGGGATATAAAAGCGGAATATGCCGACTTGCTCAAAAAATATATGGGAATGTGGCCCCGCGAATGCCGCAATCCTTCCTATAGTTATGCCGATCATTATAAAAAATACCTTTTGATAGGGGATGGCAGGGGTTTACCGGATTCGTCGGACATTCGCATCTTTAATGTTGTAGGAAGATCTTTTGGCGTATTGGCAGACTGTGCGTACATCGTTGATTTTAGAAACAATGTGGAGTTTTGTGTAACAGCTGTTATTTACTGCAACGAAGAAGATGTGCTAAACAGTGACCGTTACCAGTATGAAACTGCAGGTCTGCCCTTTCTTGCAGAGTTGGGGCAACTGCTGTACCATGAAGAATTGCAGCGCGAAAAACAATATCCGTTTTCGAATAATAAACTGAAGGCTCTATACAGCCAATAGGTGTTTATCAGCCGTCTTATTACCTTTGTGACATGTTGCTGAACAATCTTAATCAGGCTGTGGAAAAGGCGATACACGATATGGGCATCAACCCCGAAGATACCCGTGGAGACGAAGCCGGTCAGTGGATGCTGCTGAGAGAAGAAATGCCTATCTACCTGGATGCCTGGGAGGATACAGAATCTAACCCCTGGAACTATTTTGTGTTTGAAAAAGACAAGACGGTGTTCCAGATTTCAGTTCCGTTTTGTTACGCACCAACACTAAAGCGGGATGAATTTTTTCAGGAAATGCTCGTGGTGAACCTAAATCTTATGTACGGAAAATTTACCTACAACGAAAAAGACAATGTTGCCGCACTTGTGTATCGCATTCCGGGAATGTCATTTCAAACAACAGATTTACAGACCATTGTAGATAGTCTTTGCTATTATGCCGAAATGGCATATCACGTGCTTAAAGACGAGTTTAATCTGAAACGTGTACTAACAGAGTCCTGATTACCGAATGGCACCTTGACTTGCCTGCCGTAATTCCTGCAGCGTTTTAGCGGCCAGATAGAAGTTGGGATCGGCTTTCAACGCCTCCTTTAGCGTATTGGCCATGGGTTGGTATTGCTGTTTCACTTGTTGTACCAAAGCCTTCAGATATAAAAAAGATGGCTTTACGGTCAGATTCTCCTGTATTTGTTCCTGCAGGTGATGCAAACGCACTTTTTTGGTAACCGGAATATCATCCTTGAGTACTTGTTGTATAGCCGCCTCGGCACTTTTACTGTTTCCGCGGGCGATTTCAATATAAAGTTCGTACCACCGGTATGTGTAATCTCCTGTTTCTTTAAACAATTGCCTGAAAGCATCAATTGCACCCGTATCGTTCTGCTCAATAAGAAGTATTCGGGCTTTCATTTCGCGCAAGAACTGGTTATTTTTATTGATGGAAAGCCCTTTGTCAATCATGTAGTTTACAACAGAGGTGCTGCGTGCCAGATCAAGTGGATTTCCATAAAAATAATGGTAAAATGCCAGTGAATCATAGGCCCATGGAAATGCAGTCGGTTCTTCCGTAATAAGCAATTGCAGACAAAAGGTAGCGGTTTTCATTTCTCTCAGAAGCACTGCCTTTTCATATCCATCTGTAAGGTGAGAAATATACTGGGATTTCCATTGTTCCTTCATCCTGAGAGAATCTTTAAGAATACCAATTTCAAGCTGTTGCTGCTTCATCCGATCTTCCAGTTTAACCCACTTTTCATCCTGTACTATGCGCTCCGCTCTTACAACGTTATCGAGTTGTTTTTTGGAAACACAGCCGAACAACATCAACAATGAAAAAAGATATGAAATTATCCTCATGCTCATTGTTGCGGTGATCCTTTGCCGGCAGCAGCGTTTTGCTGCATTTCATAAATACCTTTTTTGGCCAGGTAAAAAGTGGGGGCAAATTCCAGGCATTTACTCAGCGTTTCAGCGGCGCCAATAAAATTCCCCTGATTATTTTTTATCAAAGCATCAAAAAACAAGAATGCAGCCCGTGCATCCACATTTTCCTGCAAGGCCACTTCAGGATGGGTCAAACGCACCTTTTTTGTAGCGGCTTCCGGCTGGCTCAAGACCATTTTTAGTACCGAATCACATTCGGCGAATTTGCCTTTGGCCAGATTAATAAATGTCATTTCCCACAGGTATGTATAGTCTTTGTTCTTATTCCATAGAGATGTGAAAAGTTCCAAGGCCTGCGTGTCTTTGCCCTGGCTAATCAATAACTTCCCCTTCAGTTCTTTCAAAAAATCATTCTCGGGGTTGGCAGAAATACCTTTATCGCAATAATGAATCGCAGTTACCGGATTTTTTACAAATCCGGGTATATTCATATAGAAAAAGTGATAAAAGGCCAGTGAGTCTATTGCCCATGGATAGCGGGCAGAGTCTTCCGCAGACATGAGGGTTAAGGCAGTTATTGCAGTCTGATAATCCTGGGCCTCTCTGGCAGTGGCAAACAACCGGTAATTTTGTGTGTGTTTTTTATCTGAATTGTTGCAGGCAAAAAGCAACGATATGCCTGCCAGAATAGTCATGATATTGCGCATATATTAGATACTGTTCTATTGTAGGCAAATGTACTATTTTTGTAGTGTAGCTCAATGCATACGGGTGTGAAATATTTTATCAGGTGCTTGTTTGTTGTTTGCGGACTTTTACCGGTATGGATAAGCGCCCAGACACCTTCCATTGAAGTACTTACGCCCAATGTATGCGTCCCCCAGACGGTTAAGCTGCGCATTAAAAACTGTACCGGCTGCACCAATTATGAATGGAAAATAGGAAGCGGTAACTTTCAGTCGGGGTCCTCTGATTATTCCACGGTAATGACAACACCGGGTACCTTTGATGTTGAAGTTCGAGTTACAACTTCAGGTGGAGTAATAGTGCCTCTCCAAAAATTAAAAGCATTTCGCGTGCATGACAATCCTTCAATTGATGTAGGATTCAGCAAGGTTTCACTTTGTGGCAATTCTACAGATACCATCATTATTACCGACAATTCAAAAAACATCGTTTACCGAGACTGGCTTATTGAATCGCGATTTATAGGTAATGGTCCTAAACAGTTTTGGCATGTTTTTACCCAGGGGGGCAAGGGGTATAAGCGTGTATACATTGCCGTAAAGGACAGCTGGGGTTGTCAGGCGCAAAAGGTTCTGGATTCTACCTTAGGAATCTGGGAAGATGTAGTTTATTCGGCATCACCTTCCAGAAGTTCAGGATGTGCACCCCTCAGCGTACGTTTCACTCCCACCATAGACAGCGCCAATCAGGCAGTGGATTATATCAAGTGGTGGATGCCGGGGTCCACTACCGACAGTCTTTATGGCAGAGCTCCACTGGTTACTTACAACAAGGCCGGAACATACTCCTACCGTGCCATGCTGGTCACCAAAGCAGGATGTAAATATTTTTATGAAAATAATGATGCCATGAACTACGGCGATACCGCCATCATGAGCATCTCTTACAGTCCCAGTACACTCTGTGCAAACCGGCTGTTTACCGCTTCTGTTTCAAATACCGGCAAGGGTACGGTCAGTTGGAATATCAACGGTGCTGGCTACAGCGGTCAAACCGCCGGTTCTTCCGTGAAAGGGAAATTTAACGATACAGGCTCTGCGGATATTACGGTTACCAGTGAAAGCGGAGGCTGCAGAAGCTATTTGTTCAAAAAGAAAGCTGCAATTATCAGTGGACCGAGGGCTGCATTCACATCCCCTGTTCCCTTCTACTGCGCTACTCCCGACACCGTGCAGTTTACCAACAATTCTGTGCTGGGCCCTAACACCACCTGGCGATGGACAATCTGGGACAGTGCCGGTACTATCATCAACGTCGCTACAGGGAAAGACTATCAATACATCACCAACAGCATCAATAAATATTCTGCCAGGCTGATTGCTTCATCTTCCAATGGCTGTATTGATACGCTGTACCAAAAAAATGCGGTAGTAGGCGGTTCCATTGATACAGAGTTTGTTTACAATCCCGCACCTACCTGCCCATACCAGAAAGTAACATTTAGCAGCCGTATAGGGCCGGGCACCTCACGCACTAAAAATCAGTTTCAGTGGACTTTCTACAACCTAAGCGGTGGCGTGCTTACCACTTCCACGGATGAGCAGCCGGTAATTCAATACAGTTTGCCGGGAAATTATGCGGTACGCATGATTGTGAGTAATAACCGCGGATGCAGGGATACTCAGACTAAAAAAGCCTGGGTGAAGGTGGAAGTGCCGGATGTAGTGCTGAACGTGCCCGATACCATTGTCTGCACCAATCAGAAGGTTCTGTTTAAAGCCAGACAGTTAAAACCGGTTAAGGGTTTTCAGTCTTATTGGAAAGCCTACCACCTCGACTCGGTAAATATTGTATATCAATCCTATGGTGATTCATCCTATATGCAAATCGGCTTTCCGGGAATATACAGAATTGAATACACCATAGAAAAACCCAATGGGGAATGCAAATACACCATAAAACATAACCGCAGGGTAAAGGTTAGTGGTGCCATAATCAAAACCAGCATTAGCCCTACCTACGGATGCGCCCCATTGCCCGTTACGCTTAAAGCCACACTTTTAAGTGACCTGAATTTTCATGGCAGCTCCGCCTCATTTCAGTATTTGTGGAAACGAACCAATCCGACGGGATTTCCCATTTCAGACCCAACCAAAACAACGGTAACCAGTACTTTGGCCCGAGGTGATTATGAATGTTGGCTGGTTTACAGCACAGGTTCCGGTTGTAAAGATTCAACCCGCAGAACATACATTGAATCCGGTGTGAAGTCCCGTATCAACATTCCATACATGGGCAGGTGCAGAGGCAATACTGTAAATTTTGGGAACGCCAGCAGCTGGTGGTCCGACAGCGTTCGCTGGATATGTGATTCGCCCAGCGTAATTATAAAACCATCCCGAACTGCCTGGTCTCCCAACGGAACTTTTACCCAGATGGGTGATTTTCCAATCAGGCTCATAGTTAAGTATCAAAGCTGTGCAGATACCAGTAGCACGGTCATCAACATATTCAAATTAAAAGCGTCACTTTATTCCCCTGATTCTGTGGTGTACTGTGCTCCCAAACTGGTGAAAATATTTAATACCACGCCGGGTGCAATAAACAGTTGGTGGACATTTTCCAACGGAGCGACCCAGTATTCCAAGAACAACGATGTTATCTCACAGACATTTAAGGATAATCTGGGAACAGGTTATGATGTCAGACTCGTGGTTCAAAATTATCTTGGATGCTATGACACCCTGACAAAAAAGGGATTTTTCAAGGTTATAGGCCCTATCCCAAAATTGACACTTGCAGGAAATAAAGGCTGCGAACCCCTGACCGTTAGTTTTAACAACAATAGTCAGGATTATGTGCGGGCCTACATTGATTATGGTGACGGAAATGTTACCGATAGCCTTAAAAACGGGCAGTTCCACAAATACAAGGTTACCGACAAAACCCTTACTACCCAGCGATTCGACCCCTTGCTGATTGTGGCTGATCAGTTCAACTGTTTTGCGTACGCAAAATCTCCCGAAAGTGTGGAAGTATGGAAGACTGCCGAACCCAATTTTACCTACAGTTCGGCCCGTTTTCTCAGAAAAACAGAAGGATGTGCCGGGGAATTGCTGGTAAGTTTCTCCGATAAAAGCCGCTTTGTGACCAAAAATTACTGGGATTTCGACGGGGATGGGAAGATTGATATTAAAAATCAGCCTGCACCTAATTTTCTTTTTGGTTCACCGGGGATATTCAGAACAAAACTTATTGCGGAAAACATCAATGGCTGTAAAGACAGTATTACCATAGATTCATTCGTGGTATGGGAAAAGCCTAAACCATCATTCAAAACTTCAAAAGATACCTTCTGCGCCAAAGATGCCGTTCAGTTTGAATATACAGGGACTTCAGCCTCCATCATTGCTAACTATCGCTGGGATTTTGGAGATCTCTCAACATTCAAGGACACATCGAGCCTTAAAGTTACAGGCTGGAGATACAAAGAACCCTTTAACCATGCGGTATCCCTAAATGTTAGGGATGTTAAAGGTTGCACGGCAACCGTGGTTCGCGGGGTTTATGTGCTGGATACCGCAGGACCCAAACCTTCCGAGATTGCCTTCGTGACTGTTAAAGATCCAAATACAGCTGCGATTAACTGGCATCAATCCGGTTTGGGCAATTTTATGCGCTATCATATTTATCTGGATAGCACAAGATATATTTACAAGCAAAGCGTATCAGCACGCAAAGACACGAGCCTGAATTTTTCATTTCCGGCACAAACCCTCAGCAAACAGCGCTATTGCTACAGTTTGAAGGTGGAAGACACCTGTGCGCAGCAGGGCAAATTGGCCGTTTCTCATTGCACCATTTTATTGCGTGATACTTCCACCCAAAAATACCATATCGATTTGAAATGGCTTTCCTATGATGGATGGGGAACTGAACTTAGCCATTACGAGCTTTTCCGCAAGGATCCGGGTGGAAGTTTTAAATCAATTTCCATCATAGATAAGGATCAGCTTATTTATACGGATAGCTGGAAATGCGACCAGAATTACTGCTATTTTGTGGAGGCCGTCCATAAAAACAAAGTTTATCGTTCGCGCAGCAATGAAACCTGCGGAAAACCACGCTATGGCAAACCTGATGGCAGCGCTTTGGTAACCTTGGTAACAGTAGCCAATGATTCTTTTCCAACAGTATTCTGGAAATCGGATTACGCATGGAACCCAGGCTCGTCTTTTGTTCTCGAAAAGTCAGGCAGTGGCCTGCCCGGAACATTTCAGGCGGTTAAGCAGGTGCAAGGTTTGAAAGCCTATGATAACAGCGCTGATGCGCATATTGCATCCTATTATTACAGGGTTGCCTATCGCGATCACTGCGGACTTACCGATGATGCCGGCACGGCCTCAAATTCCATCTTCCTGCAGGGAATTGCAGGTAGTAAAAGTGTTAAAATCAACTGGAATCAATACGGATACTGGTATTCAGGGGTCAAAGCCTATAAATTGCAGTTGAAACAGCGCAGCGGAATTTATAGAGACTGGCTTACCCTATCCGCTTCCCAAACCGCAAAAGACAGTATAGACCTGGAAAGTTTTGGGCTTGACAGCATCTGCTTCAGGATTGTGGCCGTGAAAGATACCGGTACATTGGATTCATCCATTTCAAATTCGGTTTGTTTTGTACCTTCTTCCTATGTTTGGGTTCCTTCCGGGTTTTCGCCCAACCAGAATGGCCTGAATGATATTTTTAGACCCACAACGGGCTACATTTTTGGCAACCATCCCAATCCGGCCCTGCGTTATGAGTTTCGCATATTTAACCGCTGGGGGCAAATGATTTTCAGTACAGGCAGTCCGGCACAAGGCTGGGATGGAACTTTCATGAACAGCCAATGCCCTGCAGGACTATATATATATGAGGTAAAAGCTATTGGCTATGACGGTGTACCACATCAAAAAAGAGGCACTGTATATCTAATTCGTTAACGAAAACTGAAACAATACGCTAAACTGACATAAAGTGTCGGTAAATTTGCAACGCACTTATGTTTGATAACTTACAACGCAAACTGGAAAAAGCCTTCAAAACCCTTAAGGGGCAAGGCAAGATCAATGATTTAAACGTGGCTGAAACGGTGAAAGAGATTCGCCGAGCACTTATTTCTGCCGACGTTAACTTCAAGGTAGCCAAGGAATTTACCGACAAGGTGCTGGAAGAAGCCCGTGGAAAAAACGTACTCACAGCCGTTTCTCCGGGCCAGTTACTCACAAAAATAGTTTATGATGAACTGGTACTGCTGCTGGGCGGACAACAGTCAGAACTTAAACTCTCCGGCAGCCCTGCGGTAATACTCATTGCCGGTTTACAAGGTTCCGGTAAAACCACATTTACCGGAAAACTCGGACGTTTTCTGAAATCCCAGGGCAAAAATCCCCTGCTGGTAGCCTGTGATGTATACAGGCCCGCCGCCCGCGAACAGCTCAAGGTATTGGGTTCGGCAACGGAAGTAAAAGTTTTTAGTGAAGACCAAAGTACAGATCCGCTCAGTATTGCCAGAAATGCCATTGCATTTGCCAAGTTGAATAACCACAATGTGGTGGTGGTGGATACTGCAGGCCGTACCTCAGTAGATCAGCAGATGATGGATGAAATCGCGGCTTTGAAAAAAGCGCTTTCTCCGGCAGAAATACTGTTTGTGGTGGATTCCATGACAGGTCAGGATGCAGTGAATACCGCCCGTACATTCAATCAGGTATTGGATTTTACCGGTGTAGTACTTACAAAATTGGATGGAGATACCCGTGGTGGTGCCGCTTTGTCTATCAAATCGGTTGTTAACAAGCCCATAAAGTTTGTAAGCAATGGCGAAAAACCTGAAGCACTTGATGTTTTCTATCCCGACAGGATGGCGGGCAGAATACTAGGCAAGGGTGATGTGGTAACCCTCGTCGAAAAAGCCCAGGCAGCTTTTGATGAAGAAGAAGCCGCACGTCTTTCCAAGAAAATAGCCAAAAATAATTTTGATTTTGATGATTTTCTGATTCAGCTTCAGCAAATTAAAAAAATGGGCAACATGAAAGATCTTATGGCCATGATTCCCGGCGTAGGGAGTAAAATTAAAGACCTGGATATTGATGAAAATGCATTTAAGGGAATTGAGGCCATGATTCAGTCGATGACCCCCGCAGAAAGAGCGAAACCGGAAATACTGAACGGCTCACGCAAACAACGCATTGTAAATGGTAGCGGCAGAACCATTCAGGAGCTTAATAAACTGCTGACCCAGTTCAACCAGATGAGGCAAATGATGAAGGCCATGCAAAACCGCAAAATGCCGGGTATGGGCTTCCCTGGTATGCGTCGTTAAAAAAAATCTGCAATTCCTTACAATTCCGTGACAATCGGATGCTTGTGAATCTGGCTGCCTATAGTTATGAATATGGTTTTTAACGTTTTATTGAATAAATTTAGGTATGAAATCCAATCAAAAATTTTATTTTTTGATATTTTAAAATTGAAATTGAAGTCTATCAGCATTTTTCCCATGCATTTGTAGCCTCGGGGCACAATGTTTTAATAAAATTTTAAAGCTATGAAATACAATGTGTTAAATTCTTTTGAAGAACAAATAGTGGGTGAAAGCATATAAAATTAAGTTTTAGAATCTGATTGTTTAATCAGAGTTTCCTAAATAGCCGTATTTTGAGGTGAGGGTGCTGATTTGGAAATTAACAAAGAATTAATTTAATTTGAAAAATAACTACTCCACTATGAAAACACAAATACGTTACTCTCTAATTGTTTTGTTTGTTTTATTATCCCTACTGAATGGGGTTAATGCACAAGACATCGTTTGGCGAGACACCTTCAGGAACGCAGTTCCTGCAACCGCTGCCCAGATTACCAAATGGAACAATTTTCGTGCAAAGCTGGTGCCTACCAACTCCTATCTGGGAATGAAAATTTCCGGAACTTACAACACAACAGGATTGTCGCACAGTGATGCTACTGTGGCAAAAGATTATGCCGCAGCGCTCAATAATCTGTCGAATTATACAAGCCCTTCAGTGGGTGGTAACGTCTGGACCTTATGCAATCGTTATGCCGGTGAAGTATGGATTAACCCTCCTTCAACATGTTCAGGTTCCAACTGTCCCAGCCCCGGTTATATCATTAGGCCAGGTATAGGTACGGCTAACTCCAACTGGGGTGGCATTAATACAGCTACCTGCGGTGGAAGTGACCAGTGGATGGAATTAAGATTTATAGTACTTCCACCATACCTCAAAGATGCCGGCACCTTGGCAATCAGTACCCCTGATAAATGCGTATACAAGCAAGACATAAAGGCCAGATTTAAAAATTTCGGCAAAACCGGCTTGGATAGTTTCCAATATTACTGCAATGTAAATGGTACAACTACAGGTCCTTTCTGGAAAAAAATAAAAATTGCCTCAGGTAAAGACACTCTGCTTACAGTTGTTTCCGGATACACCTACACTGCCAATACAAACTACACCATCCGTGTATGGACTGATAAACCCGATAACAAACTCGACAGTTTCAGAAAAAATGATACTGCCGTGTTTGCGTTCAAATTTGCCGGTAGCAAACCAACTCCAGATGCAATTGATACTATGGTTTGTGGCAGCCAGAGTCTGGTACTTCGTGCCGTTCCCGTAAATGCCACGGATTCTCTTGTTTGGTATTCAGACAGAGCCCTTACCAAAAATGTGGGTAGAGGAAGAACATATAAAACTCCTTACCTTTCATCAGGCGCTACCTATAAATATTACGTTTCGAGTTATTCAGACTTCGAGCGTGCTATGCTTTCAACAGGATTGAATGCACCTGCCTATGGCTGGCCCTCGAGTATGTTTGATATTCGTACCACAGGGGCTGATATTACCGTAGATAGTTTAGGACTGAATATTTATGATGTAAATTTTTCAGCCGGAACCTCACTCGACGTAGAAGTATGGCTTCGCAAAGGCAGCTGGTCTGATGCCGGTGCCACAACTACTTCCAGCATGTGGACTAAAATTTATACAGGGCCTGTAAAGTCTGCCGGTAGTGCAAAGCGTAGTACACTTAAAGCCTCATTCGACATGAAAGGGGGGCAGCAGTATGCCGTATATGTTAATCCTACCGTAACTGCCTCGAATACGATTCTCGCGAAACTGGGTTCCTTTACCTACCAGAATTCTGATATCATAATGTCGGGTGGTACCCTCAACCAGATTAATTTTAGCACAGCACTGACCGGATATACGATTGAAACGGAGATTTTTTACAAAAAATACTTATGTATAAGTGCTCCTGATAGTGTTACTCTGAAAATTAATCCTGCGCCCTATGGTGCCAAACTTTCAGCTGGTACTCCATTTAAAACATCCCCTAAAAAATCTGGTACCGGAGGTTTGGGCTCTCCCCATGTGGTTGCTTTGGGTGATACACTTGCCTACAATCTGATGGAACCCACCGGATACTCAAACAGTGGACATAATACAAAATGGAAGGTGAAAAATGTAACCATGAAGTCCAAGACAGGCCGGGTTCTTAAAACCTTTACCTGGTCTGATCCGGTTTCTTCTTCCGGTGCTGCAGGCCGTTTGGTATATACCCCCGACAAAATCGATATTGACTCTCAATATACAGCAGAAGTTAGTATTCAGGATCTGGGTCCATACAATTGCGACACCCTCCTGAAGCACTATATATATGTAGCCCCCCTTCCTGAGCCTGACTTTACCCGTTCTAAAGTAACCTGCGAAGGTGATGCGGTTGAGTTTGTGAACAAATCTAAAATACTAACAGGATTTATAGACCACAAGTGGTACTTTGGCGATGGCGACAGCAGTGAAGCTGTAGATCCGATTCACTTCTACCCCAAAGGCGGTGTATACTATGTGACCTATAAAGCCATCTCCAGCATATATGGCTATGAGCGTATCAAGCGCGATACCATCACGGTAAGCCCACTGCCCAGTGTAAACTTCCGCATACTAAACGTTTGCGAAGGCAAAACCCACCAGTTTATCAATACTTCTACCGGTTTGGGTA
>RGEC01000260.1 GCA_009918425.1 Bacteroidota bacterium | reverse complement strand
GATACATTCGGAACGTTTACTGTAAGGGTAAGAGAAACCAGTCCTTATGGCTGCGTAGGCCCGTGGATTGATTCCCAGCTTATTATTCATCCTAGGCCAAAAACATCCGCCATTGCCGGAAGTGATATAATATGTTATCCGCGGTTGTCAGGTTACAGTTACTCGGTTGTGGGTTTTGCAGGAAGTAATTATTCTTGGGGCAATTCGGGCGGTGTATTTAATCCGATGCCGGGTATTGCAGACGCCTCGGCTCGCATTGACTGGAATGGTCAGCAAAACAATAAAGTTTGGGTAGTGGAAACCAGTAGTTTCGGCTGTGTAGGTGATACTGCAAATATGAATGTATTCATTGATAATCCGGCGGTATTCAGCCGTTTGGTAACGGTATACCCTCCTCCCGGCGAAGATAAGTTTGTTCAGGTATATTATACCTTACTGAACGCTCCCAGATATAACAATACCGTTATCATACAGCGAAGAAAAAGGGGAGAAATTGCCTTTGGAAACGTGGGGGCAGCCAATCCGAAAGACTCAGTATTCGAAGATAAAACTGCTTTGACTGATAGCCTAAGCTACGAGTACCGTGCCGTGATTGTGAATTTGTGCGGTGACAGTATTTACAGCAATTCCAATACAGACATTTTACTTCGTGGTAAAAAAACAGGACCATTCAGTATGTCGCTGAACTTCACGGATTATCTGGGTTGGCCCAATGGTGTGGAGCGATATGAATTGCATCGATTGCTGGAAAACCAAACCGGTTACACACTCTACAATACTTACTACACCCCACAGTCTGCATTTTTTGATAACGGCAAAGACCATTATGGGCAGTACTTCAGAATTAAAGCAATCGAAAACGGACCTTTGAAAAGAGAATCATGGAGCAATGATATTCGTATTTTTTACGAACCGGTAATATTTATTCCCAATGCTTTTAGCCCGGATGCCAACGGTATAAATGAGAGATTTTTGCCTGCCGCAGGCGGTATGAAAACATATAAATTTACCATCTATAGCCGCTGGGGTGAAAAATTGTTCACAACATTAAATTCTGAAATCGGATGGGATGGAAAATACCTCGGAAAGCCTTGTCCGTCAGGGGTTTATATTTATGTATGTGAGTACACGGATTTCAGGGACAAGGTTTATTCCACAAAGGGAACCTTGCATTTAATGCGTTAAATTTGTATATTCGTAATTAAATATCAATAACATAAAATATGTCTACCTTGCTGGTTCCCGCCGCCTGGATTTGGTGGAAAATGGGAGGAGATCCTACTGCAGCCGAAGGGCTGAAAGGCTGGATGATTGGAAGTGCGATTTTTGGTTTTGTGCTCAGTCTGGTAATCGTGTTCAAAAAGAGCTGGTCTCCCGTGGTAGCACCTTTGTATGCTGCCGTGGAAGGTGTTTTTCTGGGTCTTGTTTCAATGGTATTTGATTATATCTACCCGGGTATTGTAATGGAAGCCGTTGGTGTAACCTTGTTGGTATTTGCAGCAATGCTGGTTGCTTACAGAACCGGATTGCTCCGTGCAACACCCATGTTCACCAAAGTGATTGTGATGGCTACCCTGGGTGTTGCTTTGTTCTATCTCATTAATATGATAGTTACCTTGATAACCGACAACAATTGGTACGCGGGCAGCAGCACGCTTTCTATCATTGTTTCAGCTGTAGTAGCAGGAATTGCCGCTTTCAATTTGATACTTGATTTTAATATGATTGAGGAAGGCAGCAAATCCGGTTTTCCCAAGTATATGGAATGGTTTTGCGCATTCGGCCTCATGGTAACCATCGTGTGGCTTTACCTTGAGATTCTGCGACTGCTGGCAAAACTGCAAAGCAGAGATTAATTCCTGATAAATGATTGTAAAGCCGAAGCAATTTGCTTCGGCTTTTTTTATTCCAGCACCGGCAAAAGAGTTTCCATTTTCATACCACGGCTGCCTTTTATCAATACATCTTTTGATATTATCCGGTTTTTCTCAAGCCAGGTGAGCAGGAGTTTGGTGTCTGCAAATGCATTGGGGTACATTCCTGCAGCCTGTTTAAATTCCGGACCACACACATACAGTTCACGGAAACCCAAAGACACAGCGAGATCAAAAATCGCCTTGTGTTCATAATGTGCTTGATCTCCCAGTTCCAGCATATCTCCCAATAAAACGGCACCGTCCTTACCCATTTCAGCAAAAGATTTAAGGGCAGCCTCCATACTACTGGGATTGGCATTATAGGCATCCATCCAGATATTTCGGTTGGCGGTGCGTTTCCACTCACTTCGGTTATTGGCCGGAACATAGGTGCAAGCAGCCCGTATACAGGTTTCTATATCACCACCAAGTGAAATGCCTGCTGAAATAGCCGCCAGCATATTGTAGGCATTATAACTCCCCCCGATTTCTGCTGTGTAGGGACCAAAGTTTTTACCCTGATATGTAAATTCAATTTCCAGCTGCGGCATGGAACGATGGATTATGGCTTTTA
>RGEC01000259.1 GCA_009918425.1 Bacteroidota bacterium | reverse complement strand
ATCATTATCATAAATTCTGATATTTTTGGAGTGGTATGAATTTTACCGGCCTGCTGTGGGGTTGCCTTGTCTGAATATTCCTTGTAATTGGCTATAACATCGGGAAGTTTCTGTGATGATTTTTTATATAAATCAACGATGCTGCACCGTACGGTTTCTTTCAGCGAATTTTCAAAAACAATAGGCACCCGTTCGCGGTATAGTATGTCGCCGGCATCAATTTTTTGACTAATTTTATGTATACTAAAACCGGTGGCTGGAGAGCCATAGTATAGTTGCCATATAACGCTTTGGGCATTTTGAAAATCAGGCAGATACTCATGGTGAATGTTTATCATCCCAAATTTGGGTATTTGAAATATTCGTTTTGAAATATATCCGTTGCCCAAGCTTAGGCCTAAATCCGGATTGAGTTTAGCAATAATTTCAGCCGTTACTCCGTGGTTAACTCCCGGTACAATATAAAAAGGGATGTTAAATTGACGGCATAGGCTTTCCAGAGAATACGGCGTATCATATTTATACCATCTTCTGATTCTTAAACCATTTAACGCGCCAAGAATTCCAATTCGAATAACCTTAGACACCTTTTTCAGAAAGATGCATACCTGCCATATGGAAAAGAAAAATGGTCTGCCGAACCGCAGTGTTTCATTAACAACGACCTGCTCTGATTGCAATCTATCCTAAATTTCTCAATTGACATGTGTGTTACATTATCATGAAACATAGTGTGCGAGCCAATTTCATGCCCATTAGACTTAAGTGTGCCAACATCATCCCAGGTCAAAAATTCAACCGGTAAAAACTGCAGTTTATTGTTGCAGTGTTGTTTGATTTTATGGTAATTGTTTTCATTAATCAGACCCGGATTAATAAAAAAACAAGCTGATATTCCCAATTCATTGCATATGCGTGCAGCATTCAGGTTGTTCTTAAAACCATCATCCGAACTGATACTTATGTACGGCTTGTCTATATTGCCTGTTTTTATTCTGAGAACCGCCTCACTGTAGGAAATAAAAGTGTGTTCCCTCTGCAGAAAATTTAATAGTTTTCTAAAGGCAATCTCTTCATCTTTAAACACATGGTGCACATACAAAAACTGTATCCTTGGTGTATGAAAGGGGGTGTTGTAATTTATAACCCGCTGCCATCTTGACAAAAATTCAAGTGCCAAATAACGGATACTTTTTCTAACGTTATTGCCCTGAAAAATCTCAATTTCACGATATGTATTTGCGAAATGATTCTCAACCATATTCGGTCTTCAGCATCAAATATACAATGAATTGTTTTTTGTCTTTTTGGAACGTCGCACCCATAACGGGCTGGTAACCGCCAAGAATACTCCGCCGTTAAAAAACACCATCCACAAGCCTGATTTGGCCCTTATTATAAAAGTGTATGGATTGGTTTCTTAACGGATAATATTATTCCGCCACCCCGGCTTCAGAAAGAAAGTGATATAAAGATGCGTGATCAAATGCCTCAAAATCAGGCATATATACTTCTTCGGAAAACGAATGCTGCAATTTGCCCGGATTCCACCAGATGGTTTTCATGCCCAGATTGCGGGCTCCTGCAAAATCTTTCACTGGATTGTCACCAATATAAACCCCATCTTCCGGGTTTACCCTCAGCAGGTTGGTTGCCACCCGAAATGGCTCTGTTGAAGGCTTCCAACCCCTGGTGCCAAGCGTATCGGTGTGTATGACGCAGTCAAAAGGTATATCCCTCAGTAATACATCGGTTTTGTTTTTCTGGGTTACATAAATTCCGTCTGTGATAATACCCAGCTTAACATCGTTTTCACGCAGTCTTACAATCAGATCCCGCATATCGGCATCCATTTTTATGGCCCCGGGAATATGTGTTCGGTATATAAACAATAGCGTACTCAGGTATTGCGGCACATCCAGCTGCAACCAGCGCAAGGTGTCGTCAAATACATGGCCTCTGCCGTTGGCGTCCATGTTGGCAAGCATAAATTGCTGTATCTCTTCCACTGATTTACCTGAATATACCGTTGTCAGATAATCAGCAACTGCCCGAAAACCGCCTCCTACAAATTCACGCTCCGGATAGAGGGTGTCGTCTACATCAAAAATTACCGCTTTAAAACGCATATTATGCATTTATAACCGTGTCAGAAACAGCCCTTATCTGCTTCTTTTGCTGTGAAAGCCTGCCAAAGGGGTAGTCATCCACATTCACACCGGCAGCCTCCAGCAAAAACCAGTAAAAAGAATCCAGCCCAACCGCAACCGATAAAGAAGATGCGCCACCAAAACGGGGGTTGCATTCAATAATGTGCAAACCGCCATCTTCACTTTCGATTACCTGAAATATGATATGGCCATAAAATCCGAATGCCTCCAGTAGGTTTACCGCCAATTGTTCCATTTTGGGATGTGCCAGGGTGGTGGTTATCTGGGATTCTCCATTCACCACAAGATCACGCGTGCGGCAGACAACCCCTTTGGTTTT
>RGEC01000258.1 GCA_009918425.1 Bacteroidota bacterium | reverse complement strand
ACTGGAGGGCAGGGCATTTGGAAATTGATATAATTGCCAAAGATGGCAATAAACTGGTTTTTATTGAGGTAAAATCCCGTTTTAGAAAGGTCGGTAATATTCATCCAGAGGATATGGTTAATGCGACAAAACAGAAGAAACTCATACTAGCTGCACAGAAATATTTAAACAAGTTTCCCCATCATGGTCCACTTAGATTTGATGTAATATCCATTGTGACCAATGCGTTTAGCCGCCATCTTTATTATCATCCCGATGCATTCTTCCCTATGGGAGATTGAGGTCATTTAAATGTCATCCCTATAAATTTACAAAACCATACAAGAGCAAAAAGGTTATTTTTGCAGGCAAACATGAAGAGAATACTTACTGCTATGGCACTTCTGAGTGTCGCTAATGTTAAGATTTCAGCGCAGTTTCACCATGAACATTCCTGTGGAACAGAGCTCTTGTATCAGCAGATGCTGAAAGATGATCCTTCTCTGGCTGCAAAGCGTGAAGCGTATTCTCAGGAAGCCCGTGCTGCTGCCAAAAATCCAACACGCAGAGCTGCCAAATACACAATTCCTGTAGTTTTTCATGTGATTCATACCAATGGCTCGGAAAATATCAGCCGTGAACAGATTTTGGATCAAATGCGCATTCTCAATCTGGATTTCAACTTTTTAAATGCAAATAAATCCAAAATAAGAAGTCAGTTTACCGCAGTTGCTGCTGACTGTCAGATAGAATTCAAATTAGCCAACATCGATCCGAACGGTAAATGTACGGATGGTATCAATCGGGTTTACAGTCCTTTTGGTGTAGAAGTAGATCAGGCCAATGCCAAAGTGAAATCGCTTGTGCGATGGGACTACACCAAGTATCTGAATATTTGGGTAGTTACCAGCATTGGATCTTCAGGAAGCGGTATTACCCTGGGTTACGCCGTTTTTCCTTTTGCCACAACAGCACTGGTAGATGGTATTGTTGTTCGCCATGATAGGGTGGGAACCATAGGAACGGCCGTGTCCAGCGATAGCGGAAGAACCCTAACCCATGAAATAGGACATTGGCTTGGCTTGTTTCACACATTTCAGGGCGGTTGTAATTCTCAGGATAATTGTGATGATACACCTCCTGTTGCATCCACTTTTACCAACGCAAACTGTCCGGCAAACGGCAACAGTTGTTCCACGGATAATCCCAATTTGCCCGATCAGTGGGAAAACTATATGGATTACAGCGATGGCAACTGCATGGCTATGTTTACCCTTCAACAGAAAGCCATAATGCACAGTTATCTGAACAAAGCACCGCGTTCAAGCAATGTTTCTGCAGCAAACCTGCTCGCCACGGGGATTACTCCCAATACGGCCACTCCGCCTACCGCTGCATTTTCTTCTTCAAACCGCATAGTTTGTGCCGGAGAGCCTGTTACGTATTATGATATGAGTTGCAAGGCAACCGTTACCGCTCGCAGCTGGACTTTAACAGGTTCATCATCCCCGTCTTCAAGCAGCGAATCTCCCGTAGTTGTATATCAAACGCCCGGTAAATATGCGGTATCACTTACGGTTCAGAATGCCAAAGGCAGCAATACATCCACAGTCACAGATTACATAGAAGTTGTAGGTCAGGATGCAGCCCAATATCCCAATGCAGAAGAGAAGTTTGAAAGCGATCCGGTTTCCCGTGGTTACCTTCACCTGTCACCGTCAGGCTCGCGTTGGACACTGGCTGAAACCGTAGCCTACACAGGAAGTAAAAGCTATCAGGCTAATATCTCATCATCTACAACTGCCGGAACAGTTTTCAGTTTTCGCACCCCATCCTACGATTTGAGTAAGTTGGGTAAACTGGGGCTTCCTGCCCGTCTCTCTTTCTACGCAGCCTATGCCCTGCCCACAGCAGATGTAGCAGCCTCGGAAATTCTACGGGTATATGTTTCCACCGACTGCGGAAATTCATACCGTCAGATTCTTGAACGCAGCGGTACAGGTCTGGCCTACTCCGGGGGTACTTCCAAACCGGCCTTTGTTCCAGCAAACAGTTCTCAGTGGAAATTAATCAATATACCCTCATTTTCACAGCTTGGAAGACTGGATACCGCAAAAAATGCTATCTTTCGTATTGATATAGTAAGCAATGCGGGTAATTCTGTTTGGATTGATGATATCAATGTGAGTCAGTGGTTTTCCGGAACGCATGTAATGGAAACCGATGAAGTTAAGGCCGCAATCTACCCAAATCCTGCTCGCGGTAATGCTACTCTTGAACTTAACCTGACTTCAGGGCTGCCCGTAACCATTGATATTCTCGACGTACAGGGCAGGGTTATTCAAACCATCAGTAAAAATTTTATGCCTGTGGGTAAATCAATGATTACCTTGGGTAATCCCGCTGTGGATAACGGTACAATTTATCTGGTTCGCATCCAAACAAGGAACGGGTTCATTACCAAACCCATTACCTTTGCGCCCTAGATTTTTTGTTTAACCGTTATTTTTTTGAAGATGAAGAACCTCGTTATTGTTGAGT
>RGEC01000257.1 GCA_009918425.1 Bacteroidota bacterium | reverse complement strand
GGTGCATAATTATTGCTTACAAAAGCCGTCACTTTCACCCGTCCGCCTTTATTTAAGCATCCGTTATTATTGGCTTCCACATAAAGATTTGTGTCGCTGAAAAGTGGTACAGTCTGGTATACCTTACCTGTCAAAACACTTTTGCCTCCTGTAGACACCTGGTACCAATTTATTAGCCCTATATTGGTTGAAGCCTGAAGATTGGCGGCAGCACCCTGACAAACATAAGCATCTTTTACAGTGGGTTTATCCGGATAATCATTCACAGTTAAATAAATTTTAACGTAACCTGAATTACAGGGACCATTTTCCGCCCTTACCCAGAACGAATCGTTTTTCTGTGCATTCACTACAGGATAGCTATTGCCTGTAAAAAATGCAGTATCGGTAAGTTTTCTGTACCATTTTATCACAGCAGCTGCATCGGTAGTGAGATCAATGCTGCCGGTATCTCCTTTGCACAGATTAGCCGGCCTTTTGAGCACAGGATTGGCGGGTTTGAAGTAGACTATTTTAACGGTTGTATCATTGCAGGTCCCAGATCTATAGGAATAAACAGTTGAAATTAACTGAACAGTAAAATTCTTTTTAGAACCCGGTTTATATTTACCATCCACTACATAGGTGCTGAACCCACCATCGTAGGCCCAGCGATGTGAAAACTGCGGTAAATTGTAATATTGATAATAATTATAATACGGATGACCGCTTACATTTAATTTTTGCTGGTTCTGAAAACGCACTGTATCCAATGATGGATAACAATTGTTGGTGATGGTGAAATCTGTTCCAAACTTATATTTAACAAATGGCAATAACTGTGCGTCTGCATCAAAGGTTACACCCCCAATATTCAGCTGTAAATTTCTGTACCATTTACCGCTTACACTTCCACAACCCAGGTTTCGTTTGCGTCCGTCACCCTGGGTCCAGTCACTGGTAATTAAGCTGGCCGTTACTGTAGTACTGTCGCATTCAACTACCAGAATATAATTGTAATTGAGGGTAACCGGATTTTTAAACTTTGCATCAAACTGTACATCGGTTAAGAAAACTGATGACCGCATGATGGTATCAACCGTTACCGTATCGCTTGCCAGCGCCGTGCCGGTTGGCAGTGAGTCGGCACCTGCTTTATACAGATGACAACGCAATTTTATAAAAACCGGCCTTGCAGGGGTAACAGAATTGGCTACCGCAAACAGCCTAAAACCTGAAATAGTAAGCTCCTGAGGAGCCCCGTAAAATTGACCAAGACTGCTGCCACTTCTTAAAGTAACGAACCTGTAACCCTTATTTCCATACTGGACAAAATAGGAGGTATCCTCCTTGCAGGCTGTAGGCTTTGAAGCACTTCTTCTAACCATTTCAAATGGTTTGTTTTCAACCAGATTCGATAGGATTTTGGGACCGCCCGGGGACTGAAACTGGGCCTGAAGATCAAGTCCTAATAAACAAACAAACAACAATGCGTATTTCTGCTTCATAATGTAAAACTAATTCAATAGATCTTAAAAAACAAAGACATCTTAGATTCGGGCCTTATATATAAATCAACTCACTTTCAGCCTCTTAAAGCGAATTCAAAGATGCCCTAAATGTGTAATTCGGATAATTGTTTTACCTTTGGTGCATCAATATGGGAAATCAAATTTTAAAAGGCAAGCGCGGAATAATTTTTGGCGCACTCAATGAAAATTCGCTCGCCTGGCAGGTGGCGGAATGCTGTCACGCTGAAGGAGCGCAATTTGTATTAACCAATGCCCCTGTAGCCGCGAGAGTAGGTCAGACGGAAGAACTTGCCAAAAAGCTAAATGCACCGCTGATTTATGCTGATGTAACCAAAATGGAAGACCTGGAAACCCTGGTAAGTCAGAGTATGGAAAAACTGGGTGGAAAACTGGATTTTGTACTGCACAGTGTTGGCATGAGCCTTAACGTGCGAAAGAAAATTCCCTATACCGAACTAAATTATGAATTCATGCATCAGACGCTGGATATTTCTGCCATGTCTTTTCACCGCCTGATGCAGACCTTGTGGAAACAGGACGCCATGGCAGAATGGGGCAGTATTGTGGGACTTACCTACATTGCCGCACAGCGAGTATTCCCGGATTATAGTGAAATGGCTGAAGCTAAGTCACTATTGGAAAGCATTGCACGCAGTTTTGGTTATCACTTTGGAAAACACAAAAAAGTACGCGTAAACACCATTTCCCAAAGCCCTACAAAAACTACCGCAGGTAGCGGCGTTGGCGGCTTTGACGCATTCTTCAACTACGCCGATACCATGAGCCCTCTGGGTAATGCCGATGCCAGAAGCTTTGCAAATTACTGCGTATGCATGTTCAGTGATTACACACGGATGGTAACCATGCAAAACCTGTTTCATGACGGAGGTTTCAGCTTTACCGGTATAGCAGCAGATCTGATGGAAAATTTCAAAGATCCCAACACCTGATCTTTTTTAAATTTTTCACAATTTTTTTATTTTTGCCCTCATTATGGGTAAAGGAGACTTGAAAACCAAGCGCGGTAAAATCCATAAC
>RGEC01000256.1 GCA_009918425.1 Bacteroidota bacterium | reverse complement strand
AAGGATTAATAAGGCTTGATGCGGAAGGGCAAACCACACGAAGTGCAAAATTTAAAACAATCTGGACTGCAGATGTGAAAATTGCCGGAGAGCAATTATATCAATACTATGAAGTTACGCGTGAAAGTGGCTGTTTCCCATGCTTTTCCACCGGCAATGGTTTTGGTCCGTCAAATTTGGTAAAGATAGATTTTAATCCTTTTGGCAATACTGCATGTGATCCTGTGGCTAAATTTAGCTCAGGCAGGGAAGAGTGGCTCGTAGATTTATGGTAAGCTACAAAGGTTTGAGGGAGCATCAATCGGTTTTAAAGTTCCATTATCTATCAGCATCCACACATGTTGCATTCCATTGGTTACCCACAGCCATGGACAATTGTATGATTTATTGTAAACGGCAGCCTGAAGAATGGTCTCTGTAGTAAGTTTAATTTCTGGTGCTTTCACTTCTACCAGACATGCAAATGGCTTGTCGCTGCAGGAAACCATAACGTCAAAACGTTTTTTCAACCCGTTGTACTGAAGCTCTCTTTCTACAGAAATTAGCGAGAAAGCTATGCCGTAGTGATGGTGAAGATGGCAGATAACATGCTGTCTTACCCATTCTTCGGGTGTCAAGGGGATAAATTTTTTTCTTACCGGGTCAAAAATCTGCTTTTTTTGTCCTGCGGTTTGGATCGTAAACCCGTACTCGGGAAAATGAAGCGTTTCCAACGCCGTGAAATTAACACAAAATGGCAAAACAGTCTGGAACCATTGATCAATTTCTCAGTCTGAGCAAAAGATTTGCTTCAAAAGACTGGGCTCCGCTGATTTTGCTTCAAGGTGAAGAAACGTGGTTTGTAGATGCACTCACAACCATTATTGAAGAGGGAGTATTGACTGAAGCCGAACGGAGCTTTAACCAGACCATCTTATACGGCAAAGAGACAAAACCCAATGAATTGGCCGGTATCGTAAGACGTTACCCCATGATGAGCAATTATCAACTGGTGGTTGTGAAAGAGGCACAGCAACTCGAAAACATAGAGACTTTATTGCCATATTTGGAAGCGCCGTTACCCAGTACCATTTTGGTTTTGGCATTTAAAAACGCCAAAATGGACAGCCGCACAAAACCGTTTAAGGCCATTTCCAAAGGAATTGTTTTCACTGCAGATAAATTGCGCGATTATCAGGTAAAAGGCTGGATTCCACAGTTTTGCCACCTCAAAGGCCGCAGTATTGATAATGCTGCCGTAGAAATGCTAGTGGATTTACTGGGGGCAGATTTGACCCTCATTCATAATGAGCTGGAGAAAATGTTTATCACAGTAAAAGATGAATTTATCCGACAGCATCACGTAGAGCAGCAGGTGGGTTTTAATAGGGAATACAATGTTTTTGAACTGCAATCAGCTCTGGGAATGAAGGATTTTAACCGAAGCATTCAGATTGCCCACCAAATGGGAGTAAGGGCTGAAAGGGGTGAAATTCATCGCATTGTTCCTGTACTTTTTGGCTTTTTTAACAAAGTAATGTCCACTCATTATCTGGCGGGAAAAAGCGATCAGGAGTTGGCTTCTGAATTGGGCGTTAATCCCTACTTCGTTAAGGACTACAGAACAGCGGCCCGCAATTACAATCTCAATAGTCTGGAAAATGCTCTTGGACAAATTAAATTCCTTGATTTGCGATTGAAAGGCATTCACCGTGGCAGTGCCGGGGATGGAGATCTTTTGGTGGAGGCTGTTCTGGCAATTCTAAAAAACTAATTTATTCTAACCATATCTTTGGATTGGTATGTAAAAAAAATGTTAATTTGCGAGCAAATAAAAACCAACCTATGAAGAAATTATACTTTCTTATCGGACTTTCAGGAGCACTTTTCAATTTGAATGCTCAGGGAGTTAAAACACCTATTCAGCAAAATGCCTCCGTACAGCAAGTTTCAGCCCAAAACAATGTTTACCATGATGTTTTAAGTAATGGTGGGCATAGTGCAGGAAAGAAGGTGAATGCACGTGGAGTCAATTACAGCAATTTTATCAAAATAGGTTCTACCTATTATGATTTGCAGAGTAACTATGCCATGCCGCATCGCATGGTAATGCATCCTGACGGTTCAGTAGTAGCTTCCTGGACAACCAGTGCTAATGATTTTTCGGGCTTTCCACAGCGTGGTTCAGGCTATAATTTTCGCAGTACTGCAGGTAACTGGCTCAAATCAGACAGCAGCAGGGTAGAGAGCTCAACACGCACAGGATGGCCCAATATCGGGATACTTCGCAATGGTTCAGAATTTGTGATTGGCCACGAAGCAACCAATGGGGGGTTTGTTATGACAAAAAACAACGGTCGTGGTACCCGCCCTTCGGTAAGCACCAACATCTTATCTGAACAACCCTACAAACCTATCTGGGCCCGCACTGCCAATGATGGTGATACCATTCACCTGGTTTGCAGCTATACCGATTCTGCTCAGCCCGGTGAAAAGCGTGCACCCCTCAGAAAGGGCATTTTTGCACCTATGGTCTACAGCCGCAGTGTAGATGCAGGTGCCAACTGGGAT
>RGEC01000255.1 GCA_009918425.1 Bacteroidota bacterium | reverse complement strand
GGCAATGCTCACGGCCACCATGTCAATATATTCCATGATGGAATCCAGCGGTAAACCATGCTTTTCTGCAAAAGCCTGAATAAGTTTAAATCCTATTCCGGCACCTGAAAGTTCTTTATAGGGATATTCACAGTCAATACGCTTTGGGTTGAGCACAGCGGCAGCTTTTGGTATAGTGCTACCCGGCAGGTGATGGTCACAGATGATAAAGTCAACCTCTTTTGAATTGGCATAATCAATTAAATCATTGGAGCGAATACCGCAATCCAGGGCAATGACCAAGCCAAAACCATTGTCAGCGGCATAATCAATACCCATTTTGCTGATACCATAGCCTTCCTTGTAGCGGTCAGGGATGTAGTAATCTATATCTCCGGTATGCCTGTTTCGCAAGAAGCTGTAAACAATGCTTACAGCAGTAGTGCCATCAACATCATAATCGCCAAACACCATGATTTTTTCACCATTGGCAATGGCTTTGTCTATGCGGTCAATGGCTTTTTCCATATCGCGCATTAAAAATGGATCGTGCAGATCTTCAATTTTCGGACGAAAGAATTTTTCAGCCTGCTGAAAGGTTTCTATGCCGCGTTGAATGAGTATGCTTGATAAATAGGGATGAATATTTAACTCCCCTGCAAGACGTGCAACCTTTTCTTCGGGGGGTAGGGGTTTAGCACGCCAAATAAATTCCATAGCATGCAAAAATCGTAAATTTTTACGAGGGTAAAAAATAAATCGATGATAATGTGGGTAAAGTCGTTAACGGATGCTTTATTCAGACTTTTTGAAAACGGGTTCCTCCGGTGTATCCATGGGTTCTGAGAGCCTACAGCGCATCCAGCACACATCTATCCAGGTTCCATTTTTCCATCCGGCTTTTTCATGAATACTTTGTAGTTCAAAACCACAGCATTTATGCAGGTTTAAACTTTTTTCGTTGGGTAGGCCAATTAATGCAAATGCATGGGTGAAATGTCTTTCGGTGAGAGCCTCTAGCAGATTTTTGTATAGTTGTTGTCCATACCCCTTTCCGATAACATCGAATGATAGGTATATAGAAGTTTCAACCGCCCAGCGATATGCGGCACGCTCCCTGTGAGTGCAGGCATAGGCATAACCGATTAAATTATTGTCTTTTATTAAAACGTAAAAGGGAAAACGGTTCGCAATTTCATCCAATCTCTTGCTGAATTCATCTTCATTAGGAATGGAAGTTTCAAACGTGTATGGGCCATTCAAAACGTAGTATTTGTATATGCTTAATATAGCTGTGGCATCTTCAGCCTTATAACTTCTTATGTGTAAACTCTCTAATGCCATACGCTGATTTGAAAATCTGAGGCAAATTTCGTACATTTGAATATTAAACATGAGAATATTTATCTTATCTGTTTTTTGCTCTTTTGTCGGTTGGACCGGAGCCCAGATTACCATTACCCAGACTTCAATGCCTTCCGCCAACGATACCCTTAGGTATTCTTCTGTTGCCCCTGCAGGATTGAGTTTGGATATTCAGAAAAAAGGAGTATCTCAAGCCTGGGATTACAGCAAACTTGTTGCCAATGGGCAGGATATTTATCGTTATGCTTCGGCAAACAGTACCCCATATTTATTGTATTTTTTCAATCAGATAGGTCTGAAAACCGCAGACAGCCTCGGAGCAGGGCCGATTATGCTTAAAAATATCTATTCGTTTTACACCAAAAATACAACCGTTTTTAAACAGGAAGGCATCGGTTATTCTTACCAGGGTATTCCGCTTGCGGCCCAGAATAAAGATGATGATGAGATTTACCAGTTTCCCCTAAAGTATGGAGATTCTGATGTGTCGACCTACAATTTTCGATTTGCAATCCCAGGTAATGTTTTTACCTATGTTCAGGCAGGTGTTAGAACCAATGTGGTAGACGGCTGGGGAAGTATAATTACACCTTACAAAACATATCCCAATGTGTTGCGCGTGAAGACACTGGTAAATGGCACCGATTCATTGATAACGCAGTTTGCCAAGATTCCCATACCTCGCCGTCAGGTTATCTACAAATGGTTAAGTGCAGATGAAAAAATTCCGGTTTTGGAAATCACGGGTACGGAAACCAACGGAAATTTTACTGCCAATCAGATTCGCTACCGCGATAAGTATTTAGGATTGGTAAGTCCGCTGAGGCCCAGAGCAGGATTTACAATAAGTAAAACCGCCGGATTTGTAACCGTAGACACTTTTAATTTTTCAGACAGAAGTCAGCCATTTGCTACAAGCTGGAACTGGCAGATTACCCCCACCGCGGGTGTTTCATTTGTAGGGGGAACTTCAGCCGGCAGCCGCAATCCCCGTGTAGTTTTTAGGCAGGCAGGTCTTTACAATGTTTCATTGATAGCAACCAATAATTTTGGTTCTGATGATTCAACAGCACCCAACGCTATCAGCATTCAGTACGGGCTTTCAACGCAGAATATTGCTGCCGGAAATACGTTTTTTTATCCCAACCCGACCTGTGGCGAATTAACTATTAAGCAGTCCGGTAACCTTGAGTTGTTTGATCCTGCAGGCAGGTGTGTTTTACAGCG
>RGEC01000254.1 GCA_009918425.1 Bacteroidota bacterium | reverse complement strand
GAGTTTAAAATCCTGGACAACATCACCGGGCTTGTAGCCGGTCTTGGCCGTAGTAAAGGCCATGGCTGCAATAACAGCGGCGGAGAAAAGTATGTTTTTCATAGGTTTATTCTTTCAGTTTTAAAAAAGTTTCAATAAAACGTTTCAGGTCGGTAAATTGTTCAAAGGAATCCTGTTTGCTGCCTTTTATTTTCGATGACACAAACCAGGTAACCGGCAGTGCACCGCCCCAGGTAGAATCTATATCATTTATAAGTTTGCCCATGTCACCGGGTTTAATCAGCAGGTGCCCACCCGGTATTCTGAATTCTTTAATTTTCTGCATTACCCGGGCGGTATCCCGCACCCTGTCGAAAGCCACAAACACAAAATCAATTTTATCGCCATACAGGCTGTCGGCTTTCACAAAATGCGGCATTTCTTCCATACAAGGCTTACACCAGGTTGCCCAAAAATTGATGATTCGGGGTTTTTCAGCCGGACTGAAACGATTGATCAGTTCTGCATCATTGACAATGCGCAGGTTCTGAGCCCCCAAAGAAGCCGCAAAAAGCATCAAAAATCCGAGTGATAAATTATGCTTCTTCATTTCGCACAAACAACTCTACTTCTTCAATTCTGGCACCTTTGGCCTTGGTAACAACAAACTCAAAAGAACCCTCACGAACACTTTCTCTGACCCGGGGAATTTTACCGCAAACAGATATCACAAAACCACCGAGTGTGTTATAATCGCCTTCCGGAAACCCCATGTTGTATTTCTCATTCAGGTATTCGATTTCGTGCCGGGTTGAAAACAAATAATGTCCGGGGCCAATTTCTGTTTCGGTAAGCTGCTCGGTGTCAAACTCATCATCAATTTCACCAAATATTTCTTCTATAACATCCTCAATTACCACAAGTCCGGCAGTGCCGCCAAATTCATCCACTACAATGGCTACGCTCCTTCGTTTTTGAATAAAATCCCGCAGCAAGTCATGGGCCTGCATGCTTTCGTTTACAATTAAAACAGGCTTCAGAACATCCTGAATTCTCGTGGGTTTGCCAAACATTTCACTTTGGTGAACAAATCCAATAATATGATCTATATTGTCTCTATATATCAGTATTTTAGAAAGTGCTGTTTCAATAAAAAGTTTATGTAAATCTTCAATTGGGTTTTCAATATTAAGGGCAATAAGTTCGGTTCTGGGTACCATAAAATCGCGAACCCTTACATCACTGAATTCGAGTGCGTTTCTAAATACTTCTGTATCAATATCTGTGGTTTCTGCCTGCCCGGTATTTTCCAGTGATACAATATAATTGTCCAGATCAACCTTGCTGAACACAACGTTGTTTTCGCTTACTTTGGCATTGGTAAACAACCTCAACATCAGACTGCTGCTCTTTTTTGAAAAGAGAATTATCGGCCATAGTAAAACATGAACAAACCTGAAAGGAAGGGCCAGTGTAAACAACACCATATCTGGATTGATGCGAAAGAGACTTTTGGGTAAGTATTCTGCAGTTACCAATACAATTATGGTGCTGAGGACCGTAATAAGCGAGAATTTTAACAGGTGGTTTGGAATGTAAGGGCTAAGTCCGGTCTCCAAAATCTCGCCCATATAAATACCATAAATTACCAGAGAAAGGTTATTGGCTACCAGTACTGTGCTAATGAAATCGGAGGGTGTTTTTAGATAACGGCTCAATACTTTGGCTGTGAAACTCCCTTGTTTACTGCGTAATTCTATGCGGAGTTTATTGGCCGATAAAAAGGCTATTTCCATACCGGCAAAAAATCCGCAGGTAATAAGACAAGCAACCACCACGGTCCAGTTTGCAGCCATATCAGAGGCTTGGGACAGCAACAACGGCGTGACGACAGGGTCGGGCATTCCAATACGAAGATAGTAAAAAGATTCGGTATTCAGCAGATTGTCTGTGCCAAACCGTATTTTCGCAAACATGAATCGGGTTTTGATCTGCATGATGCTCATGGGCATATCTTCTTTGCATGCGCAGCTACCCAATACCCTTTTTAATCAGCAGCCGGCGCCTCCGCGCAAATCCATTGGATTGCAGGCGGATGTGTTTCCGTTTCTTAAAAACAACGAATATTTTAATGCCATCAACCCCGGGGAAACCCTCTTTGGGTTCAGAACATCTGTAGCCGGGGTTTTTAATCTGCAGCCCGGTGGCAAGGCCCGTCTTACCACAGGGGTTATGCTGCAGGAAAATTACGGTGACGCCAAAACGCTCATTAAGCCAATATTTTCATTATCCCTTACTTCCTACAAAGAGTGGAACTACGTGTTTGGAGCCTTGGTTTCGGGTACCCGCCACGGCATGATTGAGCCCATTTATAATTACGAACAGGTGCTCACCCAGCCTCTGGAATATGGCATTCAGGTACGCAGAGACAACAAAAAGTTGTTTTACGACGGTTGGCTGGAATGGCGGCAGCGTTTTAATCCCGGTAACGGAATCCGCGAAATGCTGGTAGCCGGGCAACACCTTCAGCCACGTATGTCATTAGGCAAAAAAACCGCCCTTCAAATTCCATTGCAGGCACTTCTGGTACATCAGGGTGG
>RGEC01000253.1 GCA_009918425.1 Bacteroidota bacterium | reverse complement strand
AGTAACCCAAGGAAAGAGGGGTTTTCAGGAAACGTTGCTTGGGTGAGTAAGCCGGAGGAACCTCCCCTCCAGCTTCTCGCAGGACCGTACGTGAACCTCTCGATTCATACGGCCCCCATTAGGCAAACCCTATTCCTAATCCTACTTTCCAGTGACTAAACAATTGCCGATTCTCTTTCTGAATTTTCAGAATAAGAAGACCTGCCTTTGTTTTGCGACCTTTCAACTTCTTGTACTTACGCATCGCCCATGCCGCTAGAATTTTGTTAACATAAACCATTACGGACCATAGTTCTGAGCGATTATAGCATCCGTAGTATTCAATCCACCCTCTAAGGATGGGGTTCAGTACGTCTGCTATTTCTTTCAGATTTAGACCTGTTCTGTTACGTAATCCTAACGTTCGTATATGCGCCCGCATTGATTTTTCAGCCATTTTACTAACCGCTGGATTGAAGCTTTGAAAGACTTCTTGTGTCTTTCCGTTTAGCGTGCTTCTTTGACGAAACTCATATCCCAAAAACGTGAATTTTGTTGTTGGGTATGAGTGCTTCCGCCTTCCATCTTTGCAGTAAACAATCTTCGTTTTATCTGGGTGAAGTTCAAGTTTGCACATCTCAAAACGCTGTTTAAGGCTCACAAGAAATTGCTCTGCCTCTTGTTCGTTTTTGCAATGCACCAACCCGTCATCGGCATAACGGCACCATGGTTTCCCAGGGTGACATTTTTCCATCCACACATCGAACACGTAGTGCAGAAACAGATTACTTAAAACGGGACTGGCTACCCCACCTTGCGGCGTCCCTTTTGTACGCTCGATGAGCGTTCCGTCAGGCATTTGCAGGGGGGCTTTCAGCCACCGTTCTATGTACAGTATCACCCACTTGTTGTCCGTGTGCTTTCTAACCGCTTTTAACAGGAGATCGTGGTCTATGTTATCGAACAAACCTTTGATGTCGAATTCAACCACATAGTCATATTTCCAGCATCTCTGCCGTGTAATTCCAATGGCATCTAAAGCCGATTTATTCGGTCTATAGCCATAGGAATTTTCTAGAAAATGTGGTTCAACACAAGGTTCAAACTCTAACTTAACCACCATTTGAGCAATTCTGTCAGATACCGTTGGTACCCCCAAAATTCTCTCTCCTCCTGTTTTCTTCGGTATTGAAACCGCCTTAACTGGCGGCGGAAAGTACGTTCCCGACGACATCCTATTCCAGATTTTGTAAAGGTTGTCCTTCAGATTTTTGTCAAAGTCTTCAAGGGTTTGCTGATCAACACCAGCAGCTCCCTTGTTTTCCTTGACCCGTTGATAAGCCTCCATCACCAGTTTCTTGGAGATGATGTAGGGTTTTGTTTTACTCAAAGTATCCTCCTCTTTCGAGTTGTAAGTCGATTCAACAGCCTAACGCAGCCCCTTTGCTCCATCCCCATTACAAGGACTTCATCACTACTACGAGCTGCCCCGCCCCAGTGCCTTGCATCGGTACTCTCGCCCTTGTGGTTTAGCCACTTGGACTTCTCCCTTAGCATCAAGACGACTGGTTCCCGCATTTCCTTGCAAAAGCCTCAGTTAAATTCACGCCACCTCAACGCCGGATACCACTTACCCCGTAACCAGGTTCCTGATAAGTTTGTCTGAGGGTTACGTTGTGCCCCTCATTTTGATATCACCTACGCTTAACGACGCATCATCGATGGTTTACTTTCATTCGTCTCTTTAACCGTCACCTGCCAGATTCGTCTGACTTTTCCTCAACGCTCACAACCACCACTCTTAATGGCAGCTGCTTGAGGTGGTTTGAAACCTGCTCCTGAAAGCCGATTCCGAAGGGCCGACCTTCATCTTTTGCAAAGCTTTGAAAAAAAACATCTAGGTCATTTTACTTTTCCTTTCTGTGCTGTTTTCTTTCGTTGCGGCACACCAACGTATAAGCGCGCACAAATCAAAAATACAAGATTTGTGAAAGGGCGGTACGGCCTACCCCGAAAACAACTCAGGCTGGGTATTCTGACAGTCAGGATTTATGGGGGGGATTTCAGCGCTGATTTGTTCAGAGAGTCTGCTGGGCTTTTATGGCAGCTAAAAACCAACGGGAATTTTTTATAGTCCAGCTTCTGTTTTCGTTCTAAGTTTTGGAATGGACCAGGCGATTGTGCCAAAGTAATTTCATCTGGTGGTTGTCCAAAAATTGTATTCCGCACCGGCGTGTATTTTCTGTGATTGGAAGAGCGGGCACCCCCACCCCATGACCATGGTTATACGAAATTCTCGTATACGCAATATGCAAACTGAAAGTTTGCGTATTGCGTCTTAGGAAAACAGCCATTTAGAGCACTGCGTGACAATTTGAAAAAATAGGGCCGATTTGCGTTGGTAAAAAGTTAGAATGGTGATTATATTTTTAGAAAGCTAGATTGCAAAAATTCTAATCGTTCAATCTTCAACAAATCTTCTTGATACTTTTTTTCTAAGGCCAGCCAAAAGTCGGATGGGATTCCCAATACATATTCAAGTTTTATTGCGGTATCTTGTGTAATAGCTGCTTTGCCATTGATGAGTTCATTAAGTTTTTC
>RGEC01000252.1 GCA_009918425.1 Bacteroidota bacterium | reverse complement strand
GATTAAGTGTTTGTATGCTCATCCTTCGCACAAACACTAAACCGGGATAAACTTCTCGCCCAACCCGGGGAGCATAAAAAAAGCCACCAAATGGTGGCTTTTTGCTCCCCGAGTTGGGCTCGAACCAACGACCTAGCGGTTAACAGCCGCTCGCTCTAACCAGCTGAGCTATCGAGGAGTCTGGTTATGCCGCTCTTAAAAGCATACTTTTCTGAACGGGAGTGCAAAAATAACCCTTCAAAGGTTTTTTTTCAAGTTGTTTTGTGGTTTTTTTGCAAAAAATATTTCATGAGTCTTCTTATCATCGGTTCCGTGGCGTTCGATGCCATTGATACCCCCTTCGGCAGTACCGGCAAAATTGTAGGCGGTGCCGCGTCATTTATCAGTCTCTCATCTTCATTACTGTATAACAACGTAGGCCTGGTGGCCGTGGTGGGCGATGATTTCGATTTTAATTTTATTGAAACCCTCAAATCACGCGGTGTGGATACCACCGGCCTGCAGGTGAAAAATGGTGAAAAATCCTTTTTCTGGCATGGCAAGTATCACATGGATATGAACAGCCGCGATACACTGGTTACCGAGCTGAACGTGCTGGGGACCTTCGATCCTATTATTCCGGAAGCATGGCAGCAACCCGATTATGTTATGTTGGGTAACCTCACACCCCAGGTTCAGCTCACCACGCTGAGCCGGCTCACACGCAGGCCCAAACTGGTGGTGATGGATACCATGAACTTCTGGATGGATATTGCCATGGACGATCTGCGGCAGGTGCTGCAAAAAGTGGATGTGCTGGCTATCAACGATGAAGAGGCCCGTCAGCTTAGCGGTGAGCATAGTCTGGTGAAGGCCGCCAAAAAGATTCAGGCTATGGGCCCATCTACACTCATCATTAAAAAAGGCGAACACGGAGCGCTGCTGTTTGGCGAAAATCAGATATTCTTTTGTCCTGCACTTCCTCTGGAAGATGTTTTCGATCCTACAGGAGCAGGAGACACCTTTGCCGGCGGTTTCATCGGTTACATGGCCCGCACGGGCAGCAATCGCTTCGACGATATGAAAAAAGCCCTGGTTTATGCGAGCTGTATGGCCAGTTTCTGCGTGGAAAAATTCGGAACCGAGCGTTTGCAGGAAATTAGCATGGATGATGTGAACCGCAGGCTCGAAGATTTCGACCGCTTAACGCGACTGGATTAACAAACTTTGCAGCGAAAGAGCATCTGCTCTCCCAGGTAACCTTTCAGTTCATCGCCGGCAGACACCGCACCTACACCCTCGGGTGTGCCCGTAAAGATCAAATCGCCGGTTTTGAGCATGAAGTATTGCGAAACATGCGCAATCACGGCATCCACAGCGTGCATCATCATACCTGTATTCCCTTGCTGAACGATCTGCTCATTTTTGGTGAGGTGGAAGTCCAGGTTTTTCATATCCATCCCGTTTTTTGGAATGAATTTCCCGATTACGGCTGAATGGTCAAAACCTTTGGCTTTTTCCCAGGGCAATCCTTTTTCCTTGAGTTTGCTTTGGAGGTCACGGGCAGTAAAGTCAATGCCCACAGTTATTTCATCGTAATAATCAGCAGCAAACTGAACGGGTATGGCCTTACCATTCTTGTGTTCCCGCACATGGGCGGCATAATTGCGGCCTATGCAGATAATTTTCATTTGGGACGAACAATGGTTTTGTCTCTTTCGGGCCCCAGCGATATCACACGAATGGGCGTATGCAGGTTTTCTTCTATAAAGGCGATATAATCCTTAAAAGAATCCGGCAGGGCGTCAAAACCGCCGCTGTGGTCCAGGTGAGGGCCAAAGCCGGCAAAGGTTTGGTAATTGGGTAAAACCTCCGTGCTGCAAAGGTTGGCAGGTACCTGCCGGGTTTCCTTACCGTGGATCGTGTAGGATGTGGCAGCTTTTACCTCGGGAATGTCGCACATCACATCCGATTTCATCATGATGAGTTCATCCACACCATTCAGCATGCAGGTATATTTCAGGGCTACCATATCCAGCCAGCCCGTGCGGCGCGGCCGTCCGGTAGTTGCTCCGAATTCGTGTCCTTTTTTGCGCAGCAGTTCGCCCATGTCGTCGTTAAGTTCTGTAGGAAATGGCCCGCCTCCCACACGGGTACAATAGGCCTTGAAAATGCCATACACCTTGCGGATGTGCTTGGGTGCAACGCCAAGTCCGCTGCAAACTCCACCGGCCAGCGTAGTGCTGGAGGTAACAAACGGATACGAACCGAATTCTACATCCAGCATGGAACCCTGAGCACCTTCGGCGAGAATCTTTTTGCCCTGCTGAATGGCTTCATTGATGAGATATTCAGAGTTTACCAGTTGTAGTTTTTTCAATGCTTCCAGTGCGGCAAAGAAGGCAGTTTCCTCTTCCTGTAGGTTAAACTGCGTGTAACCTAGAGATGCAATCTGCGTAAGGTGCATTTCTACGGTTTGCCTGTAGCGTTGCATGAAATCGGCTTCCAGCGCGTCGCCTATACGCAGCCCGCTGCGGCCGGTTTTGTCTCGGTAGGTGGGTCCAATGCCTCGTAGGGTGCTGCCAATTTTGGCATCGCCTT
>RGEC01000251.1 GCA_009918425.1 Bacteroidota bacterium | reverse complement strand
ACACCAGTAGCGTATGAAAGACCCATTGCATTCGTCGCTTTGAGTTTTTTGTTGTTAGTGCTCTTAGTCACCATTGCATTACCATTATGGTCGCTACTTTCCAAAAGTATGCAAAATACCAATGGTGGTTTCGTCGGGTTGGATAATTTTATTACTTATTTTTCAACGCCTGTCCTTGTTCAAGCGCTCACCAACAGCCTTTCTGTGGCAATTATAACGACAATGATTGTGGTGCCGCTTGCCTTTATCTACGCTTATGCTTTGACGCGATCGTGTATGCCATTTAAAAACATTATGGTGGCTGTATCGCTTTTACCTATTTTCGCACCATCACTTCTTTCAGCAATATCTCTCATCTACTTATTCGGAAATCAGGGATTTTTGAAAGTAATTCTGGGAGGGCATAGCATTTATGGCCCCATCGGTATCATAACAAGCGAGGTTTGTTATTGCTTTCCTCATGCAGTCATGATCATGACAACCGCCTTGCGTCTATCTGATGGACGTTTATATGAAATGGCGGACGCATTAGGTACAACGCGATTGCGAAAATTTTACACCATCACATTGCCGGGTGCTCGATACGGGTTGATCAGCGCTGCATTTGTCGTTTTTACATTGGTTATCACAGATTTTGGTATTCCTAAGGTTATCGGTGGCCAGTTCAATGTATTGGCTACGGATGCTTACAAGCAGATTGTCGGGCAACAAAATTTCAGCATGGGGGCTGTCGTTGCGCTGGTTCTATTAATACCAGCTATTCTTGCTTTCTTTGTTGATCGTTATATTCAAAAAAAGCAAATCGCATTGCTCACGGCCCGTTCTGTACCATTCGTTCCGAAGCCAGATTTTTTACGTGATGCGGCTTTTCTTGTTTATGCAATTCTGATCGGCGGAATACTTGTGTTGATGTTGGGCGTTGCTATATGGGCCTCTTTCATCAAATATTGGCCATATAATCTTTCCCTCACTTTGGCTAATTATGATTTTGAAGAATTTGATGTTGGTGGCTGGAAACCCTATTTCACATCGTTAAAAATGGCAGCCATGGTCGCCTTGTTTGGTACAGGACTGATTTTTTCAGGTGCCTATTTGATTGAAAAAATAAAAGACCTACCAAGACTGCGTGCCGCTGCCCATTTTTTTGCGATGTTGCCGATGGCAGTCCCTGGTTTGGTTTTGGGTTTAGGTTATGTATTCTTTATAAATGCAAAGTGGAATCCATTAAACATATTTTATGGCACGCTAACAGTTCTGGTTGTGAACACCATTGCCCATTTCTATACAGTGTCACACATTACAGCCACAACTGCACTGAAGCAGATTGATAACGAATTTGAAGCTGTATCTGCTTCTCTTAAAGTTCCTTTTTGGCAAACATTTCGGCGTGTGACAGTTCCAATTTCTATGCCTGCAATCATTGATATTGCCGTTTATATGTTTGTTAATGCACTTACGACCATATCCTCGGTAATCTTTCTATACGGACCATCAACAAAATTGGCGTCTATTGCCGTTGTACATATGGATGAAGCAGGCGCAACTGCGGCCGCAGCAGGCATGGCAACCTGCATTGTCATGACAGCCATTACAGCAAAATTACTTTGCGTATTCGTAGACCACTATCTTCTCTCACGTTTGCAAAATTGGCGAGCCCGATGACATTCGATCATAAAATATCAAGTGGTCCTGCCCAATCAGAAAGTGATACGAATTTAACAAGCCGCCGAAAAAAATGGCAGGATGAAAATCTTGACCAAAATACAAAAAATTTGATTGATGAGGATCAACGCTTTTTCTTGCATCAATCTGTCTCAACCCCGTGCTTGAATGCGATTCATAAAGCCGAAGGGATATATATAGAAGATGTCAGCGGTCGGCGTTACATGGATTTTCATGGTAATAATGTCCACCATATCGGTTATGGCCATCCGCGTTTAAAACAAGCCATTATTGATGAAATGAATAGTTTGCCTTTTTCACCGAGGCGTTTTACGAACCAGACATCTGTAAAACTAGCCAAAAAACTTGCAGAAATCGCGCCCGGTGATTTGTCTAAAACACTGTTTACGACTGGCGGTTCCGATGCTGTTGAAGTAGCAGTAAAAATAGCGAGAACGGCGACAAAGCGGCACAAGACACTATCATTCTGGGATGCATTTCATGGTGCAGGCGTCGGCTCGTCTGCCTTATCAGGCGAAACATTATTTCGCTCGGGCCCGGCTGCACCTATGGTTGCTGGCAGCGAGCATGTCGCCCCATTTGCTTGTTACCATTGTGCTTATGGCTATCAAACGAATGCTGATGGAATTCCACCATTAGCAAGCTGCCAGTTGGCTTGTGCGCGTATGATTGATTATGTGCTTTCACGCGAAACAGATGTTGCCTGCCTCGTAGCGGAACCGGCCCGTGCTGTACCCTATATTCCGCCAGTGGGCTTCTGGCCAATGGTAAAAGAAATATGCCACGAATATGGAACATTGTTAATCTTTGACGAAATTCCAACTGGACTTGGTAAAACCGGCCATATGTTCGCCTGTGAACATGACAATGTTGTGCCGGATATTCTTGTTATGGGAAA
>RGEC01000026.1 GCA_009918425.1 Bacteroidota bacterium | reverse complement strand
CGGCACCAACATATACAAGCAAACTGACAGGTCTGTGATTGTCGTTGGTCTGATGCATAATGCGGTATTTCAAACCGGCATCAACCATACGGTTCAGGCTGCTCCTACCCAGGATTAGCGCCAAATTTGGAACAATACCATACTCTGCACCAATTCTCACAGAGGCATTGTCAAGTCCAAAAGCTTCATATGCTCCAAGTCCGACAGCACCAAAACGATGATTGATTTTCACATCCATCACCCCGGCATCGGTAAGCTCCAGACTTTGTATATTTATTACCCGCGTGGTTTTAAACGCATTTTCAACCTTGACGCGCTCCGGTGCTTCCTCTCCCAACAATGAAAAACCGGAATCCTGCTGCGCTGCTAAAAAACCAGGCAAAAAAAACCCGATAACGATGAGAGGTATGCTGCGTCTGAATGAACTCATTTCGTTTGTAATGAGCAATCAACAGTTACTTTAATACTTTTTGCAATTTGCGATGCGTTATTGGCAGGAACTTTAATACCGTAATCTTCTAGCAATACATTGAAATCTGTTGACAAAACAGCCTTTTTGCCTGAGACGGCCACTTTACCGGGAATGGTAACATCTTTGGTTACCCCGTGCATGGTGAGTTTGCCTTTTACACTTACCGGATAGGTTCCGTTGGTTCCATATTTAACTGCGGAATTATCCGCAATAGCTCCTTTGAATGTACTTTTTGGGAACTTACTGCTTTCCATGTAGTTTTCCTGAAAATGCTTTTGCATTAAGGCTTTTTTAAATAAAAAACTATTGATGGTCACTGAAAACTCAACATTGCCGGTTTTGGCATCCAATGCCGCTTTAACCTGATTGTTGGTCGCATCTATGTTTTCAGCTGTAGTTTTGCTGAAAAACTTGATAGTGCCTGAAGATGTTGAATAAACCTGGGCACTGGCGTTAATGGCAATACCCATTATAGCAAGTAACAAAATAAGATTTTTCATTGGGGTTTCTTGTTGGTTGTTTCCTTAGGATTCTCAACATCCGTGCCAAGGTTAGGGGTATTCTTATAGTTTTCAATCAATGCACAGCGTGTCATTTCCAGTGTTGTTTCAGACAACAGCGACATACCTTCCTCGGGCGCATTCAAACCACTGCAGGAGCATTGCAGCATGACTGAGTCGCCCTGTAAAACGGCAGATAATTTTTCTTTCAGCTCTAGTTCAAAATTACAGTTAACGGAATAACCCTCTTTCCAGGCATTTAATGTAATTAAAATGGAGGAATCACCGCCTATGTCGGCAACTGAACCCGAAAAACGAATTACTTTACCAATGTATTTTTCATTGGCTGTGGCCGCATTTTTTTCAAATGCATTGATTAGTTCTGAAGGCTGAACAGTGAAATCGGGCTCCCCTACACTGGAAGCAGCAGTCTCCTGGTTATACAAAGCGTATACGCCATATACAGTCACCAATACCGGAACCACCAAAATTAAAATCCAGTCTGTAACTTCAGGTTTTTGCCCACGCCTATTATTCTCGAGTGCACTTTCTGACGTGACCAAGTAATTGTAAAGTAAAAACACAAACGAAACACCAGCAGATACAAAAAATACAGCGTTTATTTCCTCGGTCCAGTATCCGGCAACTGTGAAAGCTGCGTAAAACACAATTACCAAGTTCGCTGCGCCTCCCAGGATTCCAAGTATCCTAAAAACATTAAAGAAAGAAGGTTTAGATCCTTTCACCAGAAAGGATGAAGACATTAAAGCAAAAACCAAAATATCTATTCCCAAAAAAATGAATAAAGTGCGAATACCGGTATCGCCGTAAAGGGTGTTCCCCGAGAGAAATACCAAAAGTAAGGAAAGCACGGTGGCTATCCACAAACTAATAATCTGAAGGTGTTTTATGGTCATATCTATCAATGAGACGCCTGTTTAGTCAAAATGTTCCTGTACATGCGCGGGCAATGCCAAATTTTATTCAAATTTGCATTGTTTTATACCAACAACCAAACAACATGCAACGTGTCATTCCATTTTTATTGATTTTTCTTTTTGGCTTCAAGACATTTTCGAAATTATCTGCCCAGAATGAAATCATATATACGGCCAAAAAAATATATGTCGGAGATACGGCAATGAAGGTGGTGGAATCCGTGGTATGTGACAACGATAAGATTATTTTCACAGGGCTTGCAGAACTTGCGCGCGCCTTATACCCAAAAGCAAAAACGGTTGATTTCAAAAACCAATTTATGTATCCGGGGTTTATAGATGCCCACTGCCATTTCCTTGCCTGGTGCAGAGGATTGAAAGAAGCCGATCTGGTAGGCACCAACAGTGAAAAAGAGGTAATCAAACGTCTGTCGAAATTTGCCAAAACCACCAAACGTGGCTGGATTGTTGGCCGAGGATGGGACCAAAATGACTGGAAAAACAAAAACTACCCAACGCTGGCCTCCCTGGATAAAGCATTCCCTAACACCCCTGTATTTCTGAAACGCATAGACGGCCATGCCGCATGGATAAATTCTGCCGCTGTGAAGGCACTAAACCTGGATGTAACCCAAACAGTAAACGGAGGTGAATTTATATTTAAAGACGGAACATTTACCGGAATCCTAAAATGGCCTCACCAACAATGGAATGATGCACGTAGGTGCAGTTAAGTTTTACCTTGATGGTGCACTGGGCTCCAGGGGTGCACTTTTGAAAAAAGATTATTGCGACCGCCTCGGACATAAAGGTTTGTTGCTGAATAACCTTCGAGAATTTGAAAATTACAGTTACTTCCTTGCCCAAAAAAGCTGGCAGGTATGTGTTCATGCCATAGGCGACAGTGCCAATGCACTTGCCCTGCAATTATTTGGTAAACTGCGCAACCAAAATGAAGGATTAAGATGGCGCATAGAACACGCACAGATTTTGGATCCCAAAGATTTTAAACTATTTGGAAAATATGGGGTTGTTCCCAGCGTTCAGCCTACCCACGCCACCAGCGATGCACCCTGGGTGCCTTCTCGCATCTGTGAAAACAGACTTTCCGGCGCGTATAATTATGCTGAGCTTTGCAAACAGGCCGGGCTTATAGCGCTGGGCACAGATTTCCCGGTAGAGGACATCTCCCCTATCAAAACCTTTTACAGCGCGGTAACCCGAAAAGATGCAAATGGCAATGTAAAAGACCCTTTCCAGCCGCAGGGCGCTCTCACACGGAAACAGGCCTTACTGGGCATGACATTATGGGCAGCTTACGCCAACCATGAAGAAAACGACAAAGGATCGCTGGAGGAAAATAAATACGCCGATTTCGTAGTACTTGACACCGATTTAATGACTGCACCTGAAAAGTCACTGAAGAAAGCCAAGGTAAAAACCACCGTTATTGGCGGGAAAATGGTTTACCAGCCATGAAAACCCTTGGATTGATACTATTCCTTACGGCTGCCCATACCGTAGGCGCACAAACCATAAAAAAGTGGTATAGTTTGTCTGCCCCTTTAAGTGAAATAAGCGGGATGACACTCTGGCAAAACCGATACTTTGCCCATGGTGACGGGGGCTCTCCCGCCAAAATATTCGAACTGGATGCCAACGGTAACATTCTTGACTCTACTACCCTGATCAAACCCAATAATGACTGGGAAGACATGGCGGTAAATGCTACCCATTTTTTTGTGGGGGATTTTGGCAATAACAATGGCACCCGAAAAGATCTCAAAATATTAAAATTCCAGGCAGACAGTCTGGGTAAGAGAAATGTAATGCCCGAAGTAATTTCCTTCAGTTACGCAGACCAAACCGACTTTACATCCAGCACATTCACCAATTACGATTGCGAGGCCATGGTGGCCACATCTGATTCGCTTTACCTGTTCAGTAAAAGCAAATCATCGGGGATTTGCAGGGTGTATTCACTGCCGGTTGCAGCCGGATCTTACACAGCAAAAATCAGCGATACCGTGCAGCCTCCATTTTGGGTTACGGGCGCATACTACAGTAATAACAGGCTCATGCTTTGCGGTTATGTACCCAATATCATGTTTTCACTGACTCCGCTTTTTTATACCTGTGAAATGATCAATGGACGTATTCAGCATGGAACCGGAAGGTCATATAATTTGGATTATTCAGGAACCCGGCAGATAGAAACCGTTTGCCAATCAACTACAGGAAATATCCTCTTCAGCGGGGAAGCATACAGCGGAGACAGCGCAGCTGTTTTTGAACTTATTTTACCTTCGGCCAAAACAAAACGGATGCAAGGCAAAGGACATGGCTTAGTCCCCAATCCTGCCAGAGATAAATTCAAACTGAAAAACATACTGCAAGGGAGTTACTGCGGCATTTACAGAACAGATGGAAAACTGGTCAGATCAGTATATCCTGATTGCTATGGTCTAATGGATATTGCGCAGCTTCCCGACGGAATGTATTGGGTTGAATATCTTGACAACAAGGGAAACCTGATTTTTGAGCAACTGCTAAAATTATAATATACAAAATTTTGGTGATAATTCCAAATAAATCGGAACTAATCCAGTTCCTGATCCAGTATTACAATCATTACCGCCACCGCCGCAGCTCCCAGGTGTAATTCACGCTTATTTACACTTTCAAACACATCGGTTTCGGAGTGATGCACATCAAAATATCGCTGTGAATCCGGAATAAAACCCACCAGTACCGCATTGGGATTGCTTTTGCGAATAGGCCCAATGTCTGCGCCACCGCCACCTTTTTCAATTTCTCCAATTCCATAGGCATCCAGCAGGGATTTATATTTCATCACCTTAGGCAAAAAAACGCTGTCTACACCAAAGCCTCTTGGCGTAAAACCGCCCCTGTCACTTTCGAGTGCAGCAATATGTTTTTCGTTGGATTTTGCAGCAATGCTTGCATATTCATTAGCGCCCCGAAGTCCATTTTCCTCATTCATCCACCAAACACAGCGAAGGGTATGTCTGGGTTGATAGCCAATGGCTTTTAACAATCGTAAAGCTTCGAAAGCATGCATACAGCCTGCCCCATCATCATGGGCGCCTTCACCCTGATCCCAGCTATCAAAATGTCCGCCAAACGCGATGATGGACCCGGGATATTTACTTCCGCGGGTTTCGGCTACCACATTGGCAGAAGGGGCATCAGGCAAGGTTTGACACCCAAGCTCCATACTGACGCTCAGGTTTGGATCCTGGTGTGATAGTTTATCCAGAAGATTGGCCACGGCCGTTGCCACCGCCATAGCCGGAATCTTCTGCTGTTTTTCATCATAGATCATCACGCCGGTGTGGGCATGCAAATCACATCGGTTGCTCATACTGCGCACAAGCACACCAACAGCGCCATACGCTGCGGCTTTAGAAGCGCCATTTACCCTTTGTACAACACAGGCTCCATAGGCCTTAAAGGTATTTAAATATGATTCAGGAAAAGGGCGGTTCAGCAGTACGATCTTGCCTTTCAGCGCACTGGCTCTTCCCATGCTGTCCAGTTGTGCATCGCTGTGCACACTTACAAGGCCGGCAGTTAATTTTCCGTTTGTACCTATCGAACCGCCCAGTGCCACAGCCGGTATTTTATGCTTTTTTGCCGGCTTTAACGGCAGTTCCTCAAAGGCTTCGCAATTGTAATCCTGAAGTTTTTCTCCTTTGATGGCAACATTGAAAACAGCGGAAGAGAATGTCAGTGATTCCGTTTTGCTTCGCTCCCATCGAGGCACCATTACTGCTTGCAGGTATACAGAATCAAAACCATAGGATGACAACATCTGTTTACCCCATACAACAGCTTTTTCAGCCTGCGGGCTTCCCGAAAGGCGTGATCCGACAGTTTTGCACAACTCCCCCAGTCGCGCATAGGCCTGCCCGTTTCCCAAAGCTTCATTGAAAACTTTTCTATAGAAAGCAGAATCAACCTGTGCCTGAACTGAATTAGCAGCAAGAAGGAAAAACGCAAGTAAAAATCGCATGGTTGCGAAGATAGGGGCGGCGCGCTTTATTTCACCAAAACAACCTTGCGGCTGCTGACTGTTTCGCCACTAATGGCACGCACCACATAGGTTCCGCTGTAAAGTGTCCTTACATCAAACCAGGCTACACTCGAACCGGGTTCAATGGCTGAATGCTGCAGTATTTTACCATTGGAAGCCAACAATTGTAAGTTGATTTTATCGCGGTTTAAACCATCCACCTGCACAGCAATAAATTCATTGCCGGGATTGGGAAACACCGTCCAGTTGCGAATATTGATATCCGTATTCACATGAGCCGTGGAGGGCTTGTATTCGCTTACTGCCTCAGTTATTGAGGTAACTTTTGCATTGGTGTATACGCCATAAAAAGCAGGTCCCACAACATATGGATAGGCCGAATTCCAGTTGGCATCTACCGTTGCGAAATATGCATAAATACCGTTGGGGTATTCAGGTGTTACACAGAATCTGCCATTGCTGGCATCGAGGTAATCCGGACTGGATGGACGCGAAATAAATTCATAATCCTCGCGGAAATAACCCAGCGGATAGGTGGTGCTTATAGTAGGGCCGGCAGTTACCGATTGGCCGGTAGGACTGGTATTGCGGACGGTGATATTTCTAAGCTGATAACCTGATTTGATGCGGGTTATACCGCCGGTTCCGTCTGTGTTTTTAAAACCGTATGCACCGTAAATAGGAAAACCATCATAAGCAAACCCGATGAGCGGAGAATGTTTGGTAGAATCAATAACATACAATCCATCGGCGTCATATAGGTTGCAAATAGTGGATATAACGGTTTTATCGAGTTTAAATGCTGACGGATTCTGGTGATGGTGGTAATTGCCCATGGCAGGGTGGCCTTTTGAACAGTCAAAGCCTACCCGTTCGGCCAAAATCGCATCACGATTCCAGTCCATAGTTGCACCGGGACCTCCGGGGCACGGCGGATTTCCAGGTCCACCGCAAAGGGCATTGGTCGAAGGATTCCATGCAACACCATCGCGGTAATCAAACAAAGCCACACCGTTCACAAAAACGCCAATATTACCACCGGTTGTAGCTTTTGGGGTACCTGTATTCTTAACAGGGTTTAGGGTAAATTTAAAGATTGCCCCCTGACTGGTAGCCAAGGAAGGATTTCCATCCAGAAACGGACCGGTTACGTATGCCGGAATACCTTTGGTGCGGATATAAACGTTTCCTGAAGAATACAAAACGGTCTGCACATTTACCGAATCATTGTCCTGAATGGGTGTGCTGTTTCCTTTGGCATAATGGCGGCCTTTGGTTCCGTCTTTGGTAATAATCCATGAAGTAATAGCAGGGTTGGTTTGGGCGGTTGCCGAAAGGCACAAAGAGGCAAACCAAAAGAAGATTCCAAGTTTTTTCACCATACGAAGTTAGACGTTTATAATTATTAAAGGTTTAATTGAGGGGTATTTATTTCATCGGAAAACCAAGCTCAGGTTGAAAAAGAAAGTGTTTATCATTGAGCGTCAACAAAAAAGCCATTAAATCCACACGCTGAGCGGATGTCAATTTAATTCCTCTTTTAAGTTTCGCATGGGTACTGTTGCGAATTACAATACCATGGTCATAATGAGCCAGAACCTCCGACAGATTCTCAAATCGTCCGTCATGCATGTAGGGATAGGAATAGGTAATGTTTCTGAGTGTTGGAACCTTAAATCTGAGAGAATCATCAGGATTGTGGGTGATCGCATACCTACCGTAATCATGCAGTTTGGCATCAATGGGCAAACCATTATCGACAAATTGATAATTGGTAAACAAAGGCTCTGTATGGCAGGCATTGCAGTGCTTTCGGAACAAGCTATATCCTCTTTTCTCCTGAGGCGAAAAAACAGTCTCATGGCGCATCACGCTGTCGTATCGGGATTGATTGCTGTTCAATGTGCTTAAGAATCGCGATATGGATTTCAACATCGTTTCACCCGTAGCTTTTTCATCACCAAATGCTTGCAGAAACAGGGCTGTATATTTTCCTGAGCGGTTAATCCGCATAATCACATCCTGAATAGAACTGCCCATTTCACCGGGATGACTGATGGGTGCCAGTGCCTGCATATCCAGATGATGAATGGCGCCATCCCACATAAAATGGCTGTGCCAGGCCAGGTTTATCAATGCCGGCGCGTTGCGGGTGCCCACGCTATCATGAATACCATGGCTAAGAGCATGATCCACATGGGCAAAAGCCGTGTACTGAAGGTGGCAAGAAGCACAGGAAATAGTACTGTCTGCTGATAGTATGGGATCGTAGAAGAGAACGCGCCCCAGAGCGACTCTCTCCTTAAACTGAAGTTCATTGCTGAAATCATAAACCTTTTCCGGCCAGGGCCTGAAGAAATTACCATCATCCCGAAATGCAGACAACAACGCCACTATTAAGATTGGTATCCAGATACGTTTCATGGCTGTGCAGTAATATGGTCCGCCCAAATTCTTGAAAGTGCAGCAGCATGACTGCCCGGCGACATCACTTTATTAATCTTGAGCTGACGCATTGTTACCAGCAGTGGGCTTATGTCAAATTGAATATGGCAAATAGCTGCCGGAACTACATTTTTCAATGCCACTGAAATGGCTGTTGAATTGGGGGTTTTATATCCACCCAAATGCAATTCAACCGTTGTCTTTTCATTGTTTTCAAGATAAAAACCTTCTATTTTGGTATTAATATACCCACTTTGCCAGGTCCAATACATTCCATTCACAGGATCAAGTGCCCCACCCTTCACCCCTTCCACCTGAACGGAACTGTCAATACCGGCTATAAACTGAATCTCATCAAAATCCTTTGACTGGGTTTTTAACAACACTTTGCTCTTTTCAGAATCAAGAAAATCTATCAGATAGAATCCACCGGAATCCTTCCATACCTCATTTCCGGACCTTAGTAGTCTGATTCCGGATATATACTGTCTTACTTTGGTAAAATAAAAATTGGGTTTATTTACCCAATTACGCAATGAGTCATCTCGCAAAATCGGCTTTCCATTGAAAGAACATTCAAATTTAAGTACATGCATTTCAGGGGTTTGCTGTGCTTTAATGACATATCCGGTGAGTAGGTAAATCAATAAAAAGAAGCAATGCCTGACCATGAAACGAAATTAATGCTAATGGAAGATATGAGATGAGAAAAACAGAGGAAAGTTAAAAATATTGCTTTTATCGTTTTTCTGAAGTAAGTTTGCATTACTAACAAATGTTAGTTAGTAGCAAAATATCACCCAAAACAACCACCCGAAAGGCGCAAATCATTGATACATCGCTGGAAATGATGTGTAGGATGGGTTACCAGGGAACATCCATGCGCGACATCGCTTCAGCGGTAAATATGGAAGCTGCCAGTCTTTACAATCATATTTCGGCTAAAGAGGTTATTTTGTCTGAAACCTGTTTTCAGATGGCTGAACGACTTTTACAAGGGCTGGCGGAAGTAAACGATATCTACTTTAATCCTATTGAAAAACTGTCACTTGCCGTCAAAAACCACGTCAAAATCCTTACGGAAAACACATTCGCCGGGTGGGTTTTTGTGCATGAGTGGAGGCATTTGAGCGAGGCTAACCGCAACCGCTTCGTGGCGCTGCGCGATGAATATGAAAAAGGCTTTACAACCATATTGAAACAAGGCGAAGATGAAGGCGTGTTTCAGGATGTGAACAATAAATTTGCAGTGCTTACCATACTCGCTTCGCTAAACTGGGTGGTGGAATGGTATAAACCGAAGGGTGGCATGACACCCGAACAGATTGCAGAGAAACTGACAGAATTCATTCTCAGCGGACTTAAAAAAGAAAACAATTAATAAAATCATAATATGTACGGAAACGCTTACGTAGAAAACACCGGTAACCAAAACAGCCTCACTGCAGGTGAAGATCCGGTGAAACTGGCCGAATTTGAAGCCCGCATTGCTGCCGGAGAAAAAATCGAACCCCAGGACTGGATGCCAAAAGAATATAGGAGGCAGCTGATTCGCATGATTGAGCAGCACGCCCATTCTGAAATTATAGGTTCACTACCTGAAGGCACCTGGATTACCCGCGCACCCGGATTCCGCAGAAAACTGGCTTTGATGGCCAAAGTTCAGGATGAAGTTGGGCATGCACAACTCCTTTATTCTGCCTGTGAAACCTTAGGCAAAAGCCGTGAAGACATGATTAATGACCTTATTAACGGCAAAAGCAAATACAGCAATATTTTCAATTACCCGGCAGTAACCTGGGCCGACAGTGCGGTAATTGCATGGCTAGTGGACGCCGGTGCTATCATCAATCAGCTCACCAACAGCAAAGGCAGCTATGGCCCCTATTGCCGCGCACTTGACCGGATTTGCGCCGAGGAATCCTTTCACCTGAAATATGGACATGACAATGTAGTATTTCTTGCTACAGGAACTCCAAAACAACGTCAGATGGTGCAGGAGGCTTTACACCGCTGGTGGCCCCCCCTCATGCACTTCTTTGGTCCCAGCGACAAAATTTCGCAGCATACCGAAACCCTTATGAAATGGAAGGTTAAAATGGCCAGCAACGACGATATGCGTCAGCAGTTTCTGGATATGTACGTTCCAAAAATATGGGACCTTGGACTGACAGTTCCCGATCCCAACCTAAAAAAGAATGAATCCACAGGTAAATGGGAATATACCGAACCCGACTGGGAAGAATTCAAGCGCGTTATAAATGGCGATGGCCCCTGCAATAAGGAAAGACTGGCCGTAAGGCGCATGGCAGAAGAGAAAGGCCGCTGGGTGCGCAACGCCATACTGAAGAAAGACGCCCAATATGTAGCACCCCTCGCTTAAACCCAACTCCACTATGAAAACTATATTACTCAAGGCAGCCATTATCTTCAATTTGTTTGCCGTTAATATTTCCTTACTAGGACAAAGCATTCCGAATCCTTATTTTGAATGGTTTGACAGCAAAAACAGAGAAACTCCGGCAAACTGGGATGTCCTCGGGCTATGTTCCAAAGAGAAAGGCATCAAGTTATCAAACAACAAGGCTACAGATCAGTATTCTACTGTGTCTTTGGTAAAATTTGATAATTTTGGCAGGCAGGCACCTGCTTTTAAAATTAATGGAACGCCGGATTCACTAAAAGTATCTTTTGAGTCTGCTCTCGACAAAGACACTGCATTCATCTATTTCTACGCCATGAAATCAGGCGACTCAGCACCTGCTGTTTTCCAGGAAATCATGATTTATGGGACACACACAGCCAAAACCCTAGGTTTCGCCCTGGATTATATACATCCCGATGCAGGTGTTGTTTGCGATACTGCCTACATCATTATTTATTCTGCCAATCCGGTTAACGGTCCGCTTAGCAGTGGTTCTATTAATATTTCAGGCTTACAGTTATCTGCCCAAAAAACACCCATTAATTCTATTCCTAACCATAATTTTTCTGCTTGGAACAGCACTGGAGTAACCTATCCCGGCGATTGGACCACCCATCATATGCTGGCATTTAACAGCGGTCTTAATGGAAATTTTATGTCGCGTAGCACTGACGCCCAAACTGGAACATCTGCCTTGTGGCTTAAGGGTTTTATATATACTGAACCCAATGCCAAAAACGACTCCTTTCCGGCTTTTGCCATAACGACCCGCAGCAGAAACATGATGGACCTGATTACACCCGATTTGGATAAACCTTCATTCAGTTATACCGGACGTCCGCAATCTTTTCGTGGCTATGCCAAAACCCAGCTTGTAACCGGAGACAGGCTTATGGGCTTTGTATATCTGTTTAATGCGGATACTATAGTTGGCTCAACCATTATTAAAATAGACAGCACAAACGGCAAATACAACAAATTCGAAACGGACATTAACTGGTTACCGGGCTATACCGGAAATTGTGACAAGGCAACCATCGCTTTTTACATTTCAGATTCAAGCGGATTAAAAATGGTTAGTGCTGAGAGCCAGGCATGGATTGATAACATTGAATTTGGAAATTTCGGGGTAAAATCTACTGCCGTTAAGAAAAACTTCTCTATGGGGATTTATCCCAATCCTGCTGTCAATCAAACAAGTGTAGTTTTCTCCGGAATTGAAAGAATTAACCTCTTGCTAATGAATACCGAAGGCAGAATAGTGCGCACCTACCCAGGCGTATCCAATGGTGATATTTTAGCGCTTGGCGGATTAAAAGCAGGGATATATTTATTGTCATCGCCTGAAACAGGCATTACCCAAAAAATTATACTTAAACCATGATTATTAAATCATTAGACCCCAGAATAACCCGTGCCGGCATCGATGATGAATCGAAAGACGGTATTCAACAGCCCATGGACCAGTGGCACACATACGAAGTATTCCAACAGAAAAAGCGTGGCACCCACCATGTTCACGTGGGAAGTCTACACGCCCCTGATGCAGAACTGGCTGTATTGTTTGCCAAAGAGCAATATGCGCGAAGAGGCCAGTGTGTGAACCTTTGGGTAGTGAAAACTTCGGATGTTTTCACCACAGAATATGAAGACGAAGACATATTCGCCACAACTCCTGAAAAGAAATACAGAGAACCCGAAGTTTATAAGGTAATGGATAGAATTCAGGCCTACAAAGCCAAGCAAAACACGTAAAACATGGAATTGACAGAAAGACACGTAGAGGGGCTCAAAGAGCTTCTGTATAAAATGGCAGATGACCTATTGATATTGGGTCATAGAAATAGTGAATGGACAGGCCTGGGGCCCGTTTTGGAAGAAGACATTGCTTTCAGCAGCATGGCACAGGACAAACTGGGGCAAAGCCTTGCGCTTTTTGAATTGCTTCATGAACTGGGCGAGAATGTTCCGGATATTGTGGCATTTACCCGTAATGATAAACAGTTTCACAACTGTCATCTGGTAGAAATGCCCATTGGCGAGTACGATTTCAGCCTTGCCCGGCATTTCTTTTACGACCATGCTGATGCCTTGCGATTTGCCATGCTGGAACGATCTTCATTTGAGGGTTTATCCATGATTTCAAGAAAATTCAGAGGAGAAATAAAGTATCATACCATGCATGCCGATGTGTGGATGAAACAGCTGAGTCAGGGGACCGAGGAAAGCAAAGCCCGGATGCAGTCTGCCATCAATGCAACATTCCCATTGGCACTGGGCATTTTTGAAGAAGGCGAATATGAGGCAGAGCTTAAGGAAGCAGGCATTTTTGAAGGTGAATCTGCCTTGAAACACCAATGGCTGGAAAAGGTAACATCTGAACTTAAAAAACATGGCTACACCCTGCCCGCCGAAAAGGATGTTGCCCCCGCTCTGGGAGGAAGAAAAGGATTTCATACCGAACATCTGCAGCCTTTGCTCAATGAAATGAGCGAAGTATTTCAGATAGATCCAGGTGCCGATTGGTAAGATCCATGGACAACCGAACCGCAGAAATATACCGCATTCTGGAAACGGTCATGGATCCGGAAATTCCAACCATTTCGCTTGTAGATCTTGGTATTGTGACGGGTGTGGAATGGGAAAACGACAATCCACATGTAAAATTAACACCCACTTTTTCGGGTTGTCCTGCTTTGCGCATTATGGAACAATTGGTGCATGAAAAACTCATAGATTCAGGCTATGAGACACCCAGGGTGAGTACCAGTTTTGAAGTGGCCTGGAATACCAACATGATTTCAGAGAAAGGTTTGGCTGCGTTAAAAAAACACGGTCTTGCTCCTCCTCCTAAACATGCCGGATATATTGAACTGGATGTACTGAGTGATATTGCCTGTCCGCTCTGCGACAGCAGAAACACCACTATGCAAACTCCCTTCGGGCCTACTTTGTGTAGAAGCATGCATTACTGTAAAAACTGCCAAAATGCTTTTGAAGCATTCAAGCCTGTTACCTAGGCAATTCTGAAATAAAAATGCGGGTTCTGACAACACCAGTTGCCGATTTTCCCTGCAACAGATAAAAACCGGGCGAAACGTAAGGCAGGGAAATTGTATTGCCCTCAGAAGTTAAACTAGCGGCTACCTGTCTCCCATCCATGCTGTGCAAAGACACAGTTGCTAATCCTGGCATAATTCCATTCCAAATAACCACCTGCCCGGGTGCAGCAGGATTTGGATAGATGACAATTTGATTTTTAAGGTTTTGATTTACGGCTGTACACCACAGATTCATTTCTGTTCTGGCCTTTTCAATATTCAGACGCCCACTGCTTGCGCATTTTCCACTCAATGCAGGAATTACATCAACACTGCGTAATATCCAGCCTCTGAGAAGCCTGGCAGCAGAATCAGGCAAATTTTTATGCAATGTCCAGAAAGAATCGCAAACTTCTGCGCAGAGCAAGGCTACTGCTGCACCTACCTGGGGAGCAGCAAATGACGTTCCGCTAACCGATGCATAAGGCCCATTGGGACCGCTATAGGTACTCAATTGTGTAGTGTAGGCACCCTGACCCGGCGCTGCCATATCAACGTGTTCTGAACTGAATCCGGAATTGATGCGGTTATCACTTGCATCGGTATTGTTTACCACTATGGTAAAAGGACTGGGACATAAACTCGGGATATCGCCGGCAACTCCTACATCTACATTGCTGTTGGTAGTAGCAAGACTGCTGATTATACCGGCATTTCCCAAAGAGTCATACATACTGCACCAAATGGGTTCCTCGTTGGGGAAAGCACCATCGATACCTACAGACATATTTACAGCCATTATACACGCGCCTTTCTGCCCTCCTGTTTTCATATATAGCTGTTTCATACGCAGCGCATACAGCATACTGCGAATTACACCGAGGTCGCCATCCACTCCATTGAGCGGGTAGCAAAGCAGTGGCATAAGTTTTACCTGCCAGTTGATTCCGGAAATACCTTTGGCATTATTGCCCGCAGCACCCACAATTCCGGCTACTTCCGTGCCATGGGCGTAGAGGCTTTGTGTTGTAAATGTTCTGTTGTTGGAATCTCCTCCATTCCAGCCTCGATAATCATCCACATAACCATTGGCATCATCATCAATGCCATTCCAAGAAATTTCATTTCGGTTAAACCACATGTTGGGCCTTAGATCCGGGTGCATGGTATCCATGCCATCATCAATCAGCGCAACGACCAATGTATCTCCTCTCCTGTTCACCCCACCGGTATTTCTTGCCCAAAACTGGGGGGCATGAATGGTGTTGAGATAGTTTTGGGCTGCAAACAGCGGGTCATTGGGATTGTTTCTTCGGGTTACCGTGCGGGATTGTTGTACAGCCTGAACACCTGTAATTGAATTTAAGGTTCTTAAAAATTCCTGTGAAATCCTTTCAGCCGGTACCTGAATCTGATAAAGACCAAAACCGGAATCCAAACAATGTAAAATCGTACCCGAAGGAATTCGGGCTGAGATAGCATGGGCCATCTTAGGCTCTACTTTGACAAGTACACGACTGAATTGTGCCTGTAATTTGGCATTAAAACCCGCCAAAAAAAATAAAAGAAAATATGCGTTTTGTCTGAACAACCTTATCAAAGCTAATAAAAAGGCCTGCTAATTCCTAGCAG
>RGEC01000250.1 GCA_009918425.1 Bacteroidota bacterium | reverse complement strand
CTCATCATCAAATGGGATGAACTGGGGGATATGATAACGGCAACGCATGTATTTTCAATGCTCCGCGAACGTTTTCCGCTTGCGCAAATAGACCTGATTACGAAACCTGCCAATCTTTCGCTGGTTCAGAATGACAAGAATATAAACAGTGTTTTTACCGATATCAGCGACTGGAAAAGCCGCTATGACTTGCATGTGGAACTTCGCGGCACATGGAAATCCTTGCTCAGAACCTTCCGCCATCTGCCCGGCTACCGACTGGATCGGGGCTGGGTGCGTTTTTTACAACGCGGAAATCAGCCACACGAAATTGTAACAAACTACCGCATTGTGGCACCGGTGCTGGGCGATATACCCATGCATAAACCTTACATAGCCCTATCTGCGGACGATGTAGATTACATAACAAAACATCTGCATAAAATTGGGGCCGACAACTATATTGTTTACCATACAGGTGCCCGAAAGGCACTCCGCCGTTGGCCTTCGGCCCATTTTGCCGCACTGGCTGATTTTGCCTACACTAACTTTCAGCTGAAAAGCATCTTCGTTGGCACCCCCGATGAAATCCCACAGATGGAAGCCATAACCTGCCTGATGAAAACCCCGGCCATCATAGAGGCAGAATCGCTCAGCATTACGCAACTTGCTGCGCTCATTTCCAAGGCGCGTGCCTTTGTGGGTAACGAAAGCGGCCCACTGCAAATAGCAGATGCTGTGGGCATTCCATCCTTGTCATTCTTCGGCCCGGGTGTAAAAGGGGTGTTTTATCCCCAACATCCACAGTCCCGTATACTGCACAAAATTTTGTCCTGCAACCCCTGTGACCAGGTACACTGCATTCACCCTGAAAATCCGTGTATCTCACGCATCTCTGTAGAAGAAGCCGAAGCAGCTTTGACGGAAGTTTTAAGCAATCCCTGAAAATGTTGAAACATTGCGTGAAAATCATGTGCCCGTCTTGGGGGTAAAACACAGATTTGTTGTAGTTTTGATTACGCATGCACCGTTCGTTTGAGGTAACCGTTTTGGGCACATCTTCTGCTTCTCCTACCAAGACTCGCTTCCCCAGCAGTCAACTGGTTAGGCTGGAAGGTGATTATTTCCTCATTGACTGTGGCGAAGGCACACAGCATCAGCTGGTTAGGCTGGGTTTGCGCATGCAGCGCATCCGTTACATTCTGATTACACACCTGCACGGAGATCATGTATATGGACTGCCCGGACTGATCAGCAGTATGGCGCTGTTTGGCAGAACCGAAAAACTGACCATTGTTGGGCCGGAGGCCCTGAAAGATTTGCTGGATGTGATAATCCGCACCACAGAATCCCGCGTACCATTTGAGATTGAATACATCAAAACCAATCCCGAAAAGTCAGAAACGGTGCTGGCCAACCGCAAATGGAGTTTAAGCACAGTGCCGCTGAAACACCGTATACCTTGCACAGGATTTATTCTGCGAGAGCAGGGACCTGAACTGCGCCTTAATGCTGCCGCCTGCGAACAAATGGGCGTGCCGGTGGAATGCTACGAATCCCTAAAATGGGGCGATGACTGGCACAGAGAAGACGGAACTGTTGTTTCCAATACATTGCTAACCCTGCCGGGAAATCCCAACCGCAGCTATGCCTATATTTCAGACACCATTTATGATGAAAGCATAGTGCCGCATATACAAGGCTGTAATCTGCTGTACCACGAAGCCACTTTTCTGCACAACCTGCTCGAGCGTGCCACTGAAACCCATCACACCACATCCAAGCAGGCCGGACAAATTGCTGCCAAAGCAGGCGTAGGTAAACTTATGATTGGCCATTTCAGCAGCAGATATAGCCAGACCGATGAGTTGCTATTAGAGGCCCGGGAACAATTTACGGATTCTTTGCTGGCCCATGAGGGTTTGACAGTGGAGGTTTAAGGAAACTATCTATTCTGTTCCATTATTTGTAGTCACACAATTTTATTCGGCTGTGTGCCGTTATGGGAATAATAGTATCCTAATTTTATCATGCTTTACAAAATTATTTCATCCGGATTTTTCTTAAACTGCGCTTATGTTTTCGCACAGGCTAATATTGGATCTGAACAGACCAACGTCATTTACCGAGGACTTCTAAACCCTGTTTCTGTGGCTTGCGGCAACAAAGATTCGTTTTTTATTAAAGAAAAATCCGCAACACTGGAGGTAAAAAATGAAAACGGGCGGCTTTACCTAAACTGTCTGAACGTAAAGGAAGACAGTGCCTACATTGTTTTTGGCCTTCAAAATTCAACCCTGCAAAGAAAATTCGTGTTTCCGGTAGAAAACATCCCGGAACCCAAAATTCGTTTGGGTGCTTTAGATCCTTCAAAGAACATATCCAAATCTGCGCTTATGGTGCAACAAACCATGGTGGCCGTTTTAGAAAATTTTGTTTACGATGGTGTTAGATATAAGGTTACCGGATACCGGATGAAATATTTTGATTATGCAACACTGCAAATAAAAACGATTGATGTAGATGGCTCATCACTCGCACCTATCAAACCCGCACTTAGCCAATTAAATTCCGGTGATCGCTTCGAATTTAGCAATATCCATATTTTGGCTCCCGATAATAAAACCATCCA
>RGEC01000249.1 GCA_009918425.1 Bacteroidota bacterium | reverse complement strand
CAAAAACTGTATCTCATCAATATATACTTCCTTAATTGCGTCTGTGCAGATCGGGTAAATTTCTTCGGCTTTGGAAACCCGGTGGCCGGGCAATTGTAGCCCACCGTGACTGCTGATGCGATGAGCGGCATAGCGGTTATCAAGCAACGGTTTTATGGCGATTTTTTCCGTTTCCGACAGCGGACTTTGATTGTATTCCTCAATCAGCCGGGTGGTTTTACCCGAGAACATACTGCCATATATTATCGTAAAATTACTCATACAATCACGGGGTTTGTTGTAAATTGCTGCCGCATCTATATGGAAAACAAAGTTTCAGAAAAAATCAGGTTAATGCTCAATGAACTGGCAATATTAAACCAACCGGAACAAACGGAAAACAAAATATTGTATCGTCATGAAGATTTGTTGAAAATTCGTTCGCTGGCTGCCGAATTATACATCAACAGCGATTTGGCTCTTCAGGGAAATGAAGTTCCTGAGCTTGTAGTCACTCCGGCCTATGAGCCTTTGAGCGAGGAAGTTAAACCTGAACCGGAGATTCTTGAACAGGAAGTGATTGAGGCTGAAGAAACACCGGTTTTTGCGGAAGAAATACCTGTGCAGGTTTCTGTGGAGCCTTTGATTGAAGAGCCGGAGCCCGAAATAATTCCCGAGCCAGTTTTTGTTCCGCCCTCGCCGGTTGAGGAAGTTATGGTCGAAACGCCGCCTGTAATTATTCCAGAGCCTGAAGTAACCGAAATTCCCGCAGAAGATCCTATACAGACCGAATTGCCGCTTGACGCTCAGATAGATACCCACGAACCCTCCGAAGAGCTGCAGGAACAGCACGATTTTAAGCCGCCGCGCATTACTTCCGAGCAAATTGCTTCTCAGATATCCTTCACCCGACGCTTTGAATACATCAACCAGCTTTTTGGCGGTAATACAGAATTGTTTATGGAGTTTCTGGATGAAATGGGCTACAGCCGAGATACAGCCCATGCCATGGAGATTTTTGACAAACATTACAACGAAAAAAACTGGCAGCGCCGTCAAGAGTCCGCGATGGAATTTAAGCGCTTGTTGCAGCGTTCCTGTTAATTATACCAAGGTATGAACCCGGCCGCATTTCCCTTTATCAGGTTGCTGCTGCCATTGGGTTTTGGGGTAGGGCTGGGTCTGGCATACCCGGATATTAGCTTACTAAAACCTTTGTTTGCAGCACTGTTGGTGCTTTTGGCTGCGGGAGCTTTTCTGCTGATAAAAAAGCAACAGACCCGCTTGCTAAAGTGGAGACTGCCGCTGTTACTAGTGCTTCAATTTCTGCTCGGTTATTTGCTCACGCTGGGTAAAACCCATATTTTTAGTATACGAAATATCGGTAAAGTAAAAAATGCGAATATCCGATATTTTCATGTGCGTATCACAGAGCCTCTGCAGCAAAGAACAGCTTCACAACGTGCCATGGGTGAGGTTTTGCAGGCAACTGACAGTGCGGGAAATTCGCAATCTGCAAGCGGAAAGATTTTGCTGTACTGGTCTCATAAAAGCAACCCTACCGGAACGAAATTGCAATATGGTGATATAATTCTGATACCGAATGTGCTCACGCCCGTTCCGGATGCAGCTTTCCCCGAGGCATTTTCATTTCGGAATGTGTTGAAGCCCGGGCAAGTAGCTTTTCAGGCTTATTTAACACAGGGGAGCTATCAAAAAGTGGATGCCTCGCCAAACTGGGTAATCAAGGCTTCACATGCAGGTGTAGCGGCTATCAACGGGGTTTTACAGAAGAAATTTTCACCGGAAAAGGCGGCCCTGATGTCCTCACTGCTTCTGGGTTACAAGGCCGATATTGCCGAAGAGGATCTGAAGGCATTCAGCATCACGGGTACCATTCATGTGCTGGCGGTTTCGGGGATGCACGTGGGGCTTATTTATATGGCATTGTTGTTTCTGTTCACGGGGTCGCTGCGTCCGGGACGACTCAAATTCTGGCAGGGTCTGAGTGTGTTGGTTTTTCTGTGGGCGTATGCAGTGCTTACAGGATTATCGGCTTCGGTGGTGCGCGCTACGCTCATGTTTAGCATCATGGAGGCCGGAAGAACGTTTCTGGGTGCCAGGGGGAATACATACAATTCGCTTTTTGCCGCCGCCTACATTCAATTGCTTATTTCGCCACACGACCTGATGGATGTGGGTTTTCAACTGTCATATCTCGCCGTACTGGGCATTCTGTTTTTTTATCCGCTGCTAAATGAAAAATACGAACCCCAAAACCGGATTTTACGCGGTGCCTGGCAGCTTTCCCTGGTGAGCATAGCGGCAACCCTGGGTACCTTGCCGGTTACCTTATTTGTTTTTAAAAGTTTTCCGTTACTATTTATTCCTGCCAATGTATTTATTGTTCCTGTCAGTACCATGGTTATTTTCATGGGAATTGCGGTGGTGATGTTCAGCTGGGTTCCGTATCTGGGTGCTTTTCTCGCCTGGATTACTTCTTATGCAGTGGATGTGCTGATGGTGCCGGCTCGGTTTATGGCCAAAATTCCGGGCGCATCATACAGCGGTTTTGGCTTCGATGCCTGGGACATGTTGCTGATGTTTACTTTGATTGTGGTTTTGGGTTATGCCCTTTATATGGGTTTTACGCCCCGCCA
>RGEC01000248.1 GCA_009918425.1 Bacteroidota bacterium | reverse complement strand
ATGATTTCACCCCTTCGGGGTTTGGTTGGGTCGTTATTAGGGTTTTATAACACTATCACCCCTTCGGGGTTGGGTAAGCAGATGTTTGGTTTTTTATTATGATTTCACCCCTTCGGGGTTAATTGATTGCATATTTATTTTTTAAAAAGCTCTTATTCTAAATACGCAAAAAAACAGATGTTTCTGAAAACCAGTAAATAACTGGTACCCCTACAGTAATCTTGTTCATACAAGAACGATGATGTATAAGGTATAAAAAATTAAAACAGGTTTCCACTGGTCGGATGTAATTTTGTAAGTGAATGATTATTGAAAAACCATTAACCGCAACAAACCTGAAATCCCTATTTAATCAACTGATTGAACAACCCATCCAAACCAAGGATGAATTCACCCAGTGGCTAAAGAAAATTTCAGACCTGGAATCTTCAGTATCCGAAGACCTCGCCTGGCGGTATATCCGCATGACCTGTGATACCACCAACAAAGAACATGAAGTAGCCTACCTGGATTTTGTGCAGAACATTCAGCCCGAACTGGCGCCGCTGGAAGACCAACTGAACCGCAAGGTGGTGGCATCTCCCTTTGCCAAAGAAGCTGAGCAGGATGAGGCTGTAAGGATTTATTTCCGCAGTCTTCGGGGTGCCATTGAATTATACCGAGAGGAAAATATACCGCTGCAAGCAGAACTCAGCACCCTCGCCCAGGAATACAGTTCCATTCAGGGGGCAATGTCGGTAAACATTGACGGCCAAACCTACACCATGCAGCAGGCCTCTAATTTCCTGTTGCGCACCGACCGCGAACTGCGCGAAAAGGTATGGAAAGCCATGCACGAAAGGCGCATGCAGGACACCCAAAAACTGGAAGACCTGTTCGATGCCATGGTTGCAAAGCGGCAGGAAGTGGCCCAAAATGCGGGTTTTGCCAATTTCAGGGATTACATGTTTAAAGCGCTTGGCCGTTATGACTACAACGCTGAAGACTGCAAACGTTTTCACGATGCCATTGCCGGTAAAGTAGTGCCCATGCTGAAAAAACTGGCCCAAAAACGCAAACAGCAGCTGGCATTAGATACCCTCAAACCCTGGGATCTGGCCGTAGATCCGCTGGGCAGAGAACCCCTAAAACCCTTTGATGGCGGCAATGAGTTGCTGAACAAATCCCTGCAATGTCTGAAAAGCGTGGATTCATTCTTCTCAGATTGCCTCCAAACTATGCAGCAAAAAAGCCTGTTAGACCTGGAAAGCAGACTGGGCAAAGCACCGGGTGGTTACAACTATCCCTTGGCCGAAACCAATTTACCTTTTATTTTTATGAATGCCAGTGGTAACCTTCGCGATGTAGAAACCCTGGTACACGAAGGCGGACATGCCGTACACAGCTTTTTGATGGCCCCTCTCGCCCTGAATGCATTTAAAAACACCCCCAGCGAAGTTGCCGAACTGGCCAGTATGAGCATGGAACTGATCAGCATGAAAGGATGGAATGCCTATTTCGAAAATCCGGAGGATCTGAAACGGGCCCAAACAGAGCAGCTTGAAGGCATAATAGGAACGCTACCCTGGATTGCCCAGGTGGATGCTTTCCAGCACTGGATTTATGAAAACCCAACCCATACGCGCGCTGATAGAAAAGCCAGATGGCTGGAACTTTCAGCTACCTTCGGCACAGGCCTAACCGATTTCAGTGGCTATGAAGATGCCCTCGCCTACAGCTGGCACAAACAGCTTCATATTTACGAAGTACCTTTTTATTATGTAGAATATGGCTTTGCGCAACTGGGCGCCATTGGTGTATGGAAAAACTGCATGCAAACGCCTGAGCAGGGCCTGCAGCAATATAAAAATGCCCTAAAGCTGGGTTATACGCGCAGCATACCCGCCATTTACGAAACCGCAGGCGTAAAATTTGATTTTTCTGCCGATTATATAGAACAATTATTTTCATTTGTAGGGGAAGAATTGTCCACCCTTGAATGAAAAACCTGCTTAGACCCAATATCATCATCCCGCTGGCTGTATTTCTTGCGGCCCGTCTGGCAGCCCATTTCATGGCCATTGAATCACAATGCTATGGTGGATGGACTGCAGAATGCTGGAGCCGATGGGACAGCGGTTTATACTTGCAAATTGCCGAACAGGGTCACAACCTCATACCTTGCCCTGACTGGCCGGGAGCCTGGTGCGGCAATGCCGGGTGGGCACCGCTTTTTCCGCTATTGATAAAAGCATTCACCACACTGGGTGCTGATGCGGCCCAAAGCGGTTTATGGCTAAGTCAGATTTTCTTTTTTGGACTGTTGCTGGTAGCGGCCAAATTGTGGGATGTACGTGATTTTTCCGCACGAAACTGGCTGGGGCTTATCATCGTTGGCTTTGCCCCCGGGTCCATTTATTTTCAGGCTTTGTTTCCGGTTTCCCTGGTGGTGTTTCTATTAATGCTCCTTCACTATTTTCTCGAAAAAGAACAATATCTAAGTGCGGGTATTTGCGGCTTTTTGGCGGTTCTCTCCTACAGTGGCGGGGTATTTTTACTGATATGCCTGGCTTTGTGGGGATTGATGCAATGGTTAAAGCATAAAACGTTCCCATGGCAAATGGCGCTAAAAACCGGAATAATAACTTTTTCAGGGATGCTGA
>RGEC01000247.1 GCA_009918425.1 Bacteroidota bacterium | reverse complement strand
GCCTGGGAATGGTCCTTAAAACAGGCTTTTTTACAAATACGCAAAAACCGGTTAATGGAAATACCCGTAGAACGAATTTCCTTCATGGTGTTGATGCCTGAGGGGCTTACCCCCAACAACCTCAATGTCATAGGATAAAGAGGTCCCGGCAACAAATGATACCATGGCAAACGCGAAGCCAACTTGCCCGGCAACACTTGCTGATGGCCGCCATAAGGCATACACCAGGGTGGAAATCCGAAGAAAACGCTGCCACCGGGAGCGAGAAATTTGTGAAGCTGGGGCATAAATTTTTCCTGGTTAGGAATATGTTCAATCACATCTTTTAAAATAACCAGATCGAATGTATTGCCGATATCTTTTTCAACGTCTACGTCGTAAATGTCTTTGTTTAAAAAGGCAACCTTACCGGCATTCATTTCGGGCTGCATGAATTGTCTGGCATATTCCAGCCGTGATTCTTCAAGTTCGATACCAAAAGCGGTGCAACCCTTGTCGGTGAAGGCTTTGAGAACGCCTGCCTCTCCACAGCCAATTTCCAGCACACGCATCCCTTCACGGTAAATTCCCGTTTCCTTCAGAAACGGAATTACATGCAATTCCGTAACCTTACGGGTCAGTTCAAAGTAGCGGGCTTTATCACCGTGAAACTCATACATGCTGCCGCAAAGAAAACCAGAAACACCGGTTTGGGCAAGATGTATATTTCGGGAAATTCAACACCATGTGTAAATACAATTAAACTTTTTAATAAAATTTTCGTCTTATATTTACTTTATGCATAAAATTTTCATTGCCATTTTGATTCTGGCCATTCATTTTCCTGCCAAAACCCAAAATACATACTATCCGCCCATTAGCCAGACAGCTTTCTGGGACACCCTCTCACCCTCTACCCAGGGTTGGTGTTCTGATAGCATCAACAGCCTTTATCAATATTTGGCCAAAGAAAATTCTAAGGCATTTATTTTGCTGATGGACGGCAAAATTGTACTTGAAAAATACTTCGGCACATTTACAAAGGACAGCGTTTGGTACTGGGCATCGGCTGGCAAGACCCTTACTTCGTTCCTGATTGGCAAAGCCCGAGAAGAAGGCAAATTGGCACTCACCGACAAAACCTCCGACTATCTGGGCAGTGGCTGGAGCAGCCTCACGCAAGCACAGGAAGATGCAATTACCATTAGAAACCAGATAACTATGACCTCGGGGCTGGATGATGGTGTACCCGACAACCACTGTACGCTTAAATCATGCCTGCTCTACAAAGCAGCCCCCGACACCCGCTGGGCTTACCACAATGCACCTTATACCTTGCTGGACAAAGTGATTGAAACTGCCACAGGCTCCACCATGAATTTATATACCCAGCAAAAAATCTCTGCAAAAACAGGCATCAACGGATTGTGGTTCACATCGGGTTACGATAATGTGTTTGCCAGCAGGGCACGCAACTTTGCCCGCTGGGGATTGCTTGCGCAGAACGGCTTCAATTGGAACGGCGTTCAACTGCTGGATACTGCTTATGCCCGTCAATCGGTGAATACCTCGCAAAACATGAACCAAAGCTACGGCTACCTGTGGTGGCTGAATGGCAAAGCATCTTATATGATTCCTACCTCACAATTTGTTTTCCCCGGGTATTTTATTCCCAATGCTCCCAAAGATATGTTTGCTGCTATTGGCAAAAACGGACAAATTGCCAGTGTTTCGCCTTCCCGCAAATTAGTATGGATTCGGATGGGCGATGTTCCATCCGGGCAGCTAGGTGAAGTGCCTTTCCTGCTGGCTGACAAGGTTTGGAGCCGCATAAATACGCTCACATGCAACAGCAATGCAAACCATGCAGTGCAGCCCAAACAAACCGGTGTATATCCAAATCCGGCCACAAATTACCTGTACGTTTTAACCGCAGGGCAATACATTGTAACAGAAATTACCGGAAAAACAGTTCAGACAGTCCGTGCAGACATAAACAAAGGAATAGATGTGAGCAACCTGAAACCCGGTGTTTACTTGCTAAACGGGCCGAATGGTAATTTCCGTTTTGTAAAACAGCCCTAAAGTTTGCTTGTAATAGCCAATTTCAGTGCATCGGCTTCGAGGTAACCGCTCTGCTTCCACAGTTGCTTCCCGTTTCTGTATAGAAACAAATAGGGAACATTATCCAACCCCAGTTCTTTTACCAGCAGGGTATTGTCATCGTAATTAATTTTAATAACCTTCAATTTACCCTGATTCGCTTTTTCAATATCGGGCATATATGCCATTATTTTCTTGCAGGGGGCACACCATTTGGCCCAGAAGTGGAGAAGGAAATGTGTTCCACGGAGCTCCTCGACCCGGAAGCCCTGGAGCGGTGCGAGGCGGGAGTAAACCTCAGCGGAATCCGTTTTGTCCCTGTTTTTCAGGATGAAAAACGCCAAAATGATGACGAATATCGAAAATAAAGCCAAAAACCGCTTTTTCATGGCCGCTTCACCCCTTGAATCCGTTTTGGCTTTTAACTTATCATGAAAAGGCATGGATGGCCGGGCTCTTCTCCTGAACGCCTCATTCCAGCCCCTCCAGGTGATTCCCTGGCAGAAGGCCCTGCAACTTTTCTTTTCGGGCAAGGTCGAGATCGTGGAGTCGTCGGATCAGTTGATCCGATCGGTCACGCTGAGCATC
>RGEC01000246.1 GCA_009918425.1 Bacteroidota bacterium | reverse complement strand
AACGGACCGCAAATATCCGCATTTGAAGTTGAATTATGGCTATGCCGCTACGATGTAAGTTTTGATTTATCAATTTAGATTTTAATAAAATTCTCGTTAAAATCCCGACTGGAATCGAATCCCGATATTCTTGCGCGTCTCTGACCGCTTAGAATATCGAGGACCCTCGCCTTTCTAAGGGGCCGCAGCCCCAAGAATGGGCGGGGCCTGGATCTAATGCTCCGGAGGCATTCGTAGTATCCATTCTACTACGGGACCAATGCTAACAACGGACCGCAAATATCCGCATTTGAAGTGAATTTATGGCTATGATGTTTGGTTGTAAATTGGGATTTACCAATAGAATTTTACCATTACCATCCCATTAGCCCCTCCTCCCGATTTTCTGCGCACCGGCAAGTCTGTTTATAAAGGCTATCTACATTGTACTAAAATAAGACCGTTCTTATCAGCTCATATTCATCTGTAAGTCCCCAAAATAACAACTACTATATGGCAGCTCTTCTTTTCACTGACTATTAACTTTCTCCCACGATCCGGTGCTCGACCTATATGGAATAATATGCGTCAATACAAAACTTCCAGGCTTGGAACCAAACAAGGTCCATCTCTCGTTGGTCCCAATCTGTCCGCCACATCCTCCGCCGGAATTGAATAATTCTAGGGTATAATCCAAAAGACCATCATTGTCTATATCCTGCGTTAATAGAGGCTTATTGACAAAGTCCCACTCCCATTTAGAAAGAAACATATCACTTTCCAGAGAATATGCCTCAAGGCTATTTTCTGATTCTGCAATACGATAACTTTCACATACATTTTTTAGCAAACTTTTTCTTAAGATTGGGTATAAATCTTTAAATTCTAATACAGGTTTATTTTCATCTTCATCAGAGCGCGGCTCCGCATCGGGCGATTTGAAATTGGCATTATCTTCCCTCCTACTGCTATCCTGTGCAGAGGATATAGCTGATTCGTTTGAAGAAACCGACCCAACACAAGAAGACATCATTAACATGAATATAATTATAGCAGAATTTATATGCTTATTGTTAAATATCATTACTACTTCCTAATTAATTTTTTAGATACTTTTGAATATCGGCTAAGCCAAATGTGACAATGGTTCCATCTAAACTCATGCAAAGGCTGGGCAAGCCAAAAGTTACTTGAAATAGAATTTGGTTATCCTCAAATGTAATTCCCATTTGTTCAAAGGTATAGGGGCTATATGTAAATCCTTCAAAACAGGGAGCATTCTCCGGATCTCTGACAAAAAGCTTGTAATCATTTTCAATCTTGGCATTAACAATAGAGAGAAGTTCGTCTTTGTCCTGATTAAAAATATTTTCATTTTTTATTTGAACGTATTTACCATTTGGCTGTTTTGAATAGATAGAAAAATTATAAGAGTATCTACCCACACGATCCGGATATCCTTTCGCAACCGTTTTGAATTTTTTATAAAAACAGGTTTTTGTTAATATGGGCATACCTCCATATGGATCATCGGTGTACTTTTCCGTACAGGTAGCTTTATAAGCTGCACTTGTCTGTGCGCTCGATACAGCGGCAAACAAAAATAATATTATGCTAAAAATTAAATATCTACTTTTCATATTTTTATATTTTATGTTCCGACGATACTAAACAACTAATTCATTGTAATTTTACTCTTATACTGAAGCAAATATATACAGATTAAACAGACTGGTTACTAATTAATTATTTTTAAAAAATCTGGTGTCAGGCCGGAGTTATCTCTTTCAACCCCTTGGCAGTAAGAACAAACCTAACCATAGCCAGCTTATCCGGAGAAAACATGGTCAGTGATTTTCCGGTTACATCCTGCGCTTTTACATAGCGATAATGTACCAGCGTGCGCACAATATCCAAGGCTACTTTGGGATGAAATTTTGTTTCTAAAACCACCGTTTCCATGCTTTCAGGGTGGAGCAGGCAGTTCATCACCTTCAGTTCATCTTCCCCAATTTCCAGCATGGTTAATCCTGAAACTTTTCGGGGCGCATCTGGGGGAAAAACAATACTTCCTGTATACTTTGCTGGTTGGTGAGCATCATGGTCAAACGATCTATTCCCACACCCAGCCCGCTGGTGGGAGGCATAGCGTATTCAAGCGAGCGAACAAAGTCCAGATCCATACTCATAGCCTCATCATCGCCGCGCTCGGCCAGTTTCAGTTGCTCCTCGAAGCGTTCTTTCTGGTCTATGGGATCATTCAATTCTGTATAGGCATTGGCTATTTCCTTACCATTCACGTACAATTCAAACCGTTCTACCAGTCCGGGTTTGCTGCGGTGCTTTTTGGTGAGTGGACTCATCTCTACGGGATAATCCGTAATGTAGGTGGGCTGTACCAGGTATTTTTCGGTGGTGGCGCCAAATATCTCATCGATGAGCTTGGCACTTCCCATTTGTGGTGTCACTTCCACGCCGCATTTCTTGGCCATCTCACGCAATTCTGATTCGTTTTTACCCTCCACATCCAGTTTTCCGTGGCCATTTGGACCGTCTGGCTACTGCCCGTGGCTTATGCGAGACTTCCTCCTATGGTTTCCCAAAGCATCCTCATCACCGGTTGCAGCCGCGGTATCGGGCTGGCCTTGGCCAAGCAGATGGCCGCTCACGGATGGCAGGTATTGGCCGGCGCGAGGCATCCGGCCGCGGC
>RGEC01000245.1 GCA_009918425.1 Bacteroidota bacterium | reverse complement strand
ATATGGCCGGCGCATACATCCCATTGGTTAAATGTACTATAGTCATTGAGATATAAGTCAACCTCGCCTCTCGAAACTTTAACCAACTTCAATCCTGCGGAATATGTTTCATCTATATGTTTAGGTGAAATACGAGTAATCAAAGAACTATGCAAAACGCCTTTCGGCGTATGTGTTTTTGTTAAGGTGCAGGCTTCTGGGAGATTAGTACTGCTTACCCGACAAGGATAAGGGTTGCCGCTTCCACTTTTACCAAAACATCCACCATTTTTAGTAGCATAAGTCATTCTTGATCGAGATGGATCATGAACGACACCCAAAATTGGCACTCCATCCTCCACAAGGGCTACCATTATACAAAATTCGCCATTTTTTTTGGCAAAGCCTCTTGTTCCGTCAATCGGATCCACAATCCAAATTCGCTTGCCATCTTTCGGCAATTGAGAATAAAATTGTGTGTTTTCCTCACCAAGGAAACCATCCTCTGGAAACGCGCCTGATAACTCTTTCATAATGATATCTTGGCAATCCCTATCCGCTTGCAATGCAATATTTGCAGGCGCGTTTACGATTGGCTCATGGGAATCGTAATACTTCATTATGCATTTAGCCGCTTCTGATACTGAATGAATACAGAAATTTAATTCCGCCTCAAATGGCGCCATTGTTTTATTCCTTCAGTTTTTAAATTTTAAGCTTGTAATATTTGACAGCGTTTTCAAAAAATAGTTTTTTTTGATCAAGCGTAGGTCTCGAACTTACAATTTGTCTGACAGCTCCGATCCAGTCAGCAAAACTGGCTGCCAGCAAAACTACAGGCCAATCTCCAGCAAACATCACTCGATCCGGACCAAAGATATCAAGCGTGTGGTTAACAATAGGGGCAATTTGTTCAATTGACCATTTACCAAACCCGGGAGCAGATGCTAGAAAGCCGGAGACTTTGCAAACAACATTTTTCCGTTTGGCAACAGACTCCAATCCCCTTTTCCATGGAGACAAATCCTTTTCCTTGAGATCAGGATTTCCACAATGATCGAGGATGAAAACTGTGTCAGGGCATTCATCAATGAGTAGCGAAACATTTCCAAGCTCACTGTGTTTTACACATAAATCAAACGAAAGTCCTTTTGATCCCAACAAACGAACACCTTCAATAAAATCATTGGAAAGGCAAAAACCCGGTGGCGTTGTTGGAACATGAAGGACTTGGCGCAAACCCTTGATTCCATTCAATGTTGAAATTTTCGATATGTATTCCTTGAACTGTCTTGAACCGGGTCTTCCTGAAATAACAGCTCCCTTCATTTTAGAATCAGGCACTTGACAAAGCCGACTAACATCTTCCGCCTCTAACAATTGTTGGGAAGGATCAACATCAACTTCCATGTAAACAGTGTTTACAATGTTCAGCCCTTGCGTATGTTTTTTATAATCATCTATTGAATACGATCTTGCCAATACGCCATCGTTTGGTAACCAAGGCAACTTAAATTTAGATATGTCCCATAAGTGCTGATGCGCATCGATAACTGGAATCACAGTTTCACTCCTAGAAGCCTTTAAAGTCGAAGAAAGGCCAAGTCCAAATGAAGCAACGATAAAGTCGCGTCGACAAATCTCATTACTCAACATCAAACTCTCCACGAATTTAATGGCGAAAGTGCCTGATACCTGTCATTACCAAGGCGGCATTGAATTCATCGCATGCACTGATGGTTTCATGATCTCGTACGGATCCTCCAGGTTGAATAATCGAAGTGATTCCCGATTTTAGAGCAATATCGACACCATCGCGAAATGGGAAAAACGCATCAGAAGCCATTACAGCGCCTTTGGCTCGATTGTTGGCCTTGGCTACAGCCAATCGAACTGATTCCACCCTGCTTGTTTGACCTTGGCCAACACCGACCAAGATTCCATCATTAATGAGAACAATAGCATTGCTTTTCACCCTGGCTACAACATGCCAGCCAAGAAGCATATTTGATATTTCAATGTCAGTAGGTTTTCTTTTTGAGGAAATTTGCCAATCATTTTTTGTCTCAGTCACTTGATCCGATTCCTGGATAAGCAATCCGCCATCTATACTTCGGAAATCCATGGAATTTTTTGGATGTTCCTCAAAACCAACCTGAACAAGCCTGACGCTTTTTTTCCAAGATGGTTTGGAAGTCAGTATGTCTATGGCTTTGGCGTCGAATGAGGGCGCAATAATACACTCAATGAATCTGCCTGGAACTGACATCGCTTCGGCTGCAGGAACATCAACTTCCTTATTAAACCCGACAATTCCGCCAAATGCGCTCGTAGAATCAGCATCGTATGCTTTGATGAAAGAATCCATGGGAGTCAAACCAAGGGCGGCACCACATGGGTTTGTGTGTTTAATTATTGCGCAGAAAGGTAACTGAAAACCCCGTACCAAACCCCAGGCCGCATCTAGATCCAGCCAGTTATTGAAACTTAATTCTTTGCCATGAAGGATCTCAGAATTTGATAATGTTTTTTTATGATGAAAATGATTGCAAACATACAGGGCGGCTTTTTGGTGGGGATTTTCACCATAACGTAGTGTGGTTCGCAAAGAAAAATCGGTTGGGTAATCTTTTGGGAAAGGGTCATTAGATTTATCACAAAAATATCTTGCTATTGCCGAATCATATCTCGCAATGGCGACAAATGCATCCTTGGCTAATTTCTCCCTATTTTCCAAGGTAAAACCACCATGATTAAGTTGTTTAATGACATTTTCGTACT
>RGEC01000244.1 GCA_009918425.1 Bacteroidota bacterium | reverse complement strand
GGAAAGCGAAACCAGTTTTTCGGCAATCTGAAAAGCCATGTCTCTGCCTTCAATGGCGCAGGGACCGGCCATAAGGAAAAAATTGCCCGAATCGGTATGTTTCAGGCCGGGGATACTGGGTAATGGCATGTGGCAAAGTTACATCCTTCGCTTCAATCCACATCAGTTGCTGTAAAAGCTGTAGCTGCTGCGATTCCCGTTGCGATCCATACCATCAATGCGTATTCGGCCTGTGGTAGTTTCCATGGCGCTTATTAGCTCTTCGGCCTCGGTGTAGCTTCGCCCATTGAATTGCAGTATGATAAAGCCATCCCTGAATCCCATACGAGCCACATAACCACCCTGTACCACATTTAAAAGCCTTATACCGGCAGATATCTTGTATTTACCCAAATCCGCGGCGCTAAGCGGCTGAAAATCGGCTCCCAGCACTTTGCTGTTTACCGCACCTTTCATGGTTAGTGCACGGTTATCTTCCTTGCTGATGAGTTTCAGGGTTATGGTTTTCTCTTCACCGTTTTTCCAAAGTACCAACTTTGCTTCATCCCCCGGTCGCAAATAGGATAGATATTCATCATACAAGGCTTTGGAGGTAGTGGCATAGCCGTTTACCGACAGGATGATATCGCCCTTGCGTATACCTGCTTTCCAGGCCGGACCATCTTCCAGCACCTCACCCACTTCTACGGCGTCCTGTGTCAGTTTGGCTGCCACAGTTTTGGCTGATGTCAGATCTACAATGTCCATTCCCGGAAGGGCGCGTTTTACCACGCCAAATTCCACCAGATCCTTCACTATTTTCTTAACAATATTCACAGGAATGGCAAAACCATAGCCCGTATAACTGCCTGTATTGCTTTGAATGGCGGTGTTGATACCCACCAGCTGTCCGGCAGTATTGACAAGTGCCCCGCCGGAATTTCCGGGGTTGATTGCCGCATCGGTTTGTATAAAACTTTCTATGGGAAACTGATTCTGTACAATATTGATATTTCGGCCCTTTGCACTTACAATTCCTGCTGTAACCGTACTTGTGAGGTTAAACGGATTGCCCACGGCCAAAACCCAGTCACCCACCAGCACATCATCGCTGTTGGCCATAACGATGGCCGGTAAATTATCGGCTTCTATTTTTAGCAAAGCCAGATCAGCGCCGGGTTCGGTACCCACCACTTTGGCGGTAAATTCCTGTTTTTGTTTGTTCAGCACCACGGTAATCTTATTCGCATTGGCAATTACATGGTTATTGGTAACGATATAGCCGTCTTTGCTCACAATCACACCGCTTCCGGTGGAGGTAGCCTCACCGCGGCTTCCAAACGGATCAAAATCCCAGAACCAGCCAAATGGACTTTGCATCTGCACAGTACTCTGGGTTTTGATAAACACCACGGATGGGGTACTAATGGCAGACGCTTTAACAAAACCATTGGGCAATTCTGACAGATTGACATTTCGGTATGCCCCTGCAGGTGTCTGAATTTGTGTGTAGTCATTTCTCACAGTTTGTCTCACAAACCACCAGGCGCCGCCAATACCGCAGAATAACGGCAACAGTACCGAAAAAATCAGGATTTTAGAGATTTTATTTTTCATTATAAACTACAGATTGTTATTACAATACTAATAACAAAAAATGTGCCTGATGGGTTTGGTATGATTACCTTTGTGCATCATGCGTCTGATTAAATATTGCCTTTTGCTGGGTATCGCAGGATTTCTTGCCAATTGCAACCGTGAATGCCGAAACCTATCAAATACCGAGTCCGGGGGAATTGTAAAACCCTACGAGTTTGGAGGCTGCTTTCTGTATACCAGCTTAGATAGCCAGGTAGTGGTTGACGATACAGGCAAATGGACGGCTTTCAAACAAAAATACCTGAAATATTGTGATACCCAGAATCTGGAAAACATCGATTTTTCAAAGCATATGCTGGTAGGTTATAAACTGAAAGTTTATGCCTGCAATGTGGCGTTTCACCGCAAACTGATTGTAAACTGCCTGCGGGGTACAGCCTGCAATTTAAAAATTCAATACGTTAATCGAACTAATTTTTAAAAAGCCCGAATTGCGCGCACTGCGTGGTTGTCCGGCTTTAGCTGTGTTCCTGCACCACCGGCTGAAAAATAATATCCCCATGCGATGTTGCTTTCCACCTCACTACTGCTCCAATAATAGCCAGACAGCATAGGCTTTGCACCGCTAATTCCATTAAGCGCCCTGGCAACCACATTATAATTGTTCCAAAGCACGGTAAGTTCCTGAATCGATGGCAAATACCAGTCGCTGAAACCACCAGCTGTGCAGTCTATACAAAGTTTGGCGGCGCTGGTTAAATGCCCACTTTGGGCCACAATGGCGTTGTTGTTGGTCAATCCATCCCACACAGACTGGGCATTGTTGCCCACAGCCACACTGCTCATATTGCTCCACGTATTGTTTGCACTCAAATCGGTGGTGGCAACCACCAGTCCATGCTCCTTGCCTTTTTCATCTTTCCATAGTTTACCCGGCTAAAAATAAACAAGGCTTCCAGATGTCTGAAAGCCTTGTGTTTACTGAGTCGGGATGACAAGATTAATGGCTTCGCCTCGTGATCTTTAGTGGCAGGCCTCACCATCAAAAGCCCTGGCTTACAGCGTTTGTCATGCTGAGCCCGTCGAACGCATGACTAACGCCTAACTCGAGACTGTAGACTTTCAACTGTAAACTATCAACTAAATTGTTACTCGGCTGTGCCTCGTGATCTTTAGGGGGTGGGCTGCAACAAAAAG
>RGEC01000243.1 GCA_009918425.1 Bacteroidota bacterium | reverse complement strand
ACATTGCCCTTTTTTTCATATAAAACTGCAGGAGATTCCATGGTAAGTAAACAACAAACAAGCTATCGCAAATGTAACGAATAATCCAAGGCAAAACCCCAGAATCAGTTCAAAATGGCTGTGAGCAGACAAGCCACGGCGTGCCACATATACAAGCACGGCTAGAATAATGACCAAACTCACCAATAATTCATCAGTCGGCAGGCATAATACCCAGGCCAGCAAACCGGATACTCCCGCCATGTGTGCAGAGGCCTTATAACCGATATAATTAATCACGAATAACAATAGGATTACCAGAGCGTTACAGGCGCTCCAGATCATGGCGTTCATTGCACCTTCCTGAAAAATAAACAACGTTGACAATACCGAAAATATCACGCCCAAAGCGTATAATCCGTGTCGCTGATCCCTTCGATAAATAAAAATATCCGATACCTTTCCTAGCTTCATAAACAGAGCCAAGGCAAGTAAAGGAAAAATGACCATTCCACAGGAAAAGAGGACCCAAACGCGCAATGTGACAGGTTCTGTAAGATGTACAAAGCCCAGTCCAAACATTGCCATACTACCCGGATAAAACAAATATGAAATGCCACGATAAAAACCAACCATAATCAGCAAATATATACGGGACTAACTTTGGTTTTGTGATACCACGCATTCTTTTCAGACTTGCAGGGGTGGCTGTTGTGCAGACGTAATTTCCTTTAACCCCTTAGCAGTAAGTACAAACCTCACCAATGTTAGCTTATCAGGCGAAAACATGGCCAACGATTTGCCACTGACATCCTGGGCTTTTACATAACGATAATGGACCAACGTGCGCACGATATCCAGAGCCACTTTGGGATGAAATTTCGTCTCAGATACAACCGTCTCCATACTCTCGGGGTGGAGTAGGCAATTCAGCACCTTCAGTTCATCATCCCCGATTTCGAGCATACTTAATCCTGTGATTTCTCAGGGCGCATTTGCGGAAAAAACAACACCTCCTGTATACTTTGCTGATTGGTAAGCATCATGGTCAGGCGATCTATACCTACTCCCAGGCCACTGCAGGGAGGCATGGCGTATTCCAGCGAGCGGATAAAGTCAAGATCCATGCTCATGGCCTCATCATCACCACGCTCAGCCAGTTTCAACTGTTCTTCAAAACGCTCTTTTTGGTCAATCGGATCGTTTAACTCTGTATAGGCGTTGGCAATTTCTTTTCCGTTTACGTATAGCTCGAAACGTTCTACCAATCCGGGTTTACTGCGATGTTTTTTGGTTAACGGGCTCATTTCTACCGGATAATCTGTGATGTAGGTTGGCTGTATCAGGTGCTTTTCGGTGGTTGCTCCAAAAATTTCATCTATCAATTTGGCGCTGCCCATTTGAGGGGTAACTTCCACTCCAACTTTTTTGGCCATTTCACGCAATTCAACTTCTGATTTTCCTTCCACATCCAGTTTGCCATATTCCCGGATGGCATCAAACATGCTCAGGCGACGAAAAGGTGCCTTAAAACTGATATCATTTTCGCCTACCTTGCATTCAGTGGTGCCATTCACGTCCATGGCGCACTTCTCGAGCATCTGCTCCACAAATTCCATCATCCAGAAATAATCCTTATAAGCCACATAAATCTCCAGCCCCGTAAACTCAGGGTTGTGGGTGCGGTCGATACCTTCATTGCGGAAGTTTTTGGCAAATTCGTATACGCCGTCAAATCCACCTACGATAAGGCGTTTGAGATACAATTCGTTGGCAATCCGCAGGTATAATTGCACGTCGAGAGCGTTGTGGTGGGTAACAAAAGGCCTGGCGGCGGCTCCGCCGTGTATGGGTTGTAAAATAGGAGTTTCTACTTCCAGATAACCTTTGCTGTTAAAGGTTTCACGCAGGCTTTGCACCACTCTACTGCGTTTGATAAATATGTCTTTCACACCCGGGTTTACCACCAGATCCACATAGCGCATGCGATAGCGGGCTTCGGGGTCGGTGAAAGCGTCATATATATTTCCATCCGCATCCTGTTTGGGCAGAGGAAGGGGATTCAAGCATTTGGAAAGGAGTTGCAAGGAAGTTACGTGCACACTGGTTTCACCCGTTTGGGTGGTAAATACATGCCCTTCCACACCAATGATATCGCCAATATCCAGTAATTTTTTAAATACTTCGTTATACAGGGTTTTGTCTTCACCCGGACAAATCTCATCGCGGTTTACATAGATCTGAATGCGGCCTGTGCTGTCTTGCAAATTGGCAAAAGCGGCCTTACCCATGATGCGCTGGCTCATCATTCTGCCGGCCAGGCGAACGTGCGTAAACCCTTCGGTATTTTTAGGGTATTCTTCCTTTATATCGGCAGCGTAGTGGCTTACTTCAAACGCTTCGGGCGGAAACGGGTCTATGCCCAGCTCTCGGAGCTGTGCCATTTTTTGCCGGCGCACCAGCTGTTGTTCGTTAAGTTCCTGATCAAACATGGTTTCACCGCAAAATTAAGGTTTTTAGGGCGATAAAGTGGCGGGGATTTAGGCCTTGTCACCCTGAGCATGTCGAATGGGTCAAGGCCGCTGCCAAGCTACGGTCGCCACGACATAATATTGCGCTGAGTTGCACAGAGAAAACCTAAATGATTAAACCCGGTCGGTATCGCTAGGCCACAAGCTATGCATAAAGACCGACCAGTGGAAATTGCAGTTCAAAACCGCTTCCAACCACGGTCCCCTCTGGAGAGGGGTAATTGTGATATAATTATAATCAGTGTCAAAATCTGGGGTGTGTTTATTT
>RGEC01000242.1 GCA_009918425.1 Bacteroidota bacterium | reverse complement strand
AAGGTATCGGTGTATAATGTGCTTGGCGAAAGTGTAGAAGCAGGACTGAGCCTGAAGGGCAATAGTGCAGAACTGCGCATGCAGAGCTTGTCAGAAGGTGTTTACTTGGTAAAAATCACTACCGAACAAGGCGTGGTTACCCGCAGCGTAAGCATCAACCGATAAGATTTTTTTAAACCTTGATTTTTAAAGCGCAGGCCACATGACCTGCGCTTTTTTTGTATTGAGTTTAGAAATATTAATTTAATCAATTTGTTTTTTTAAATTAAAATCCGCACTTTTGGACTAAAATGCATAATACCAACGATATATGAAAAGACCACTACACAAACTATTCCTAATTGCAGTGTTTTCGATGTTCTCGTCATTCTCAGCCTTTTCTCAGTTGAGGGTTGTACGTTTCAGCGAAAACTTTGTTACGGGAACAACCTACTGTCCCGGATCTGCAAATTATGACAACTGGGTAAGTTTCAGAAAGCTGCTGGATACAGCTTCTGTTAAATTTACGGCTGTTACCATAAAAGGCGATAACAACGCCACCGCCGTAACAGGTAGAACCTGCACTGACGCAATCTTTACGCGCAGAATAGCTGATGCAATAAAAAATGGAACAGCATACACGGTTACATGCGGAACCAATGTTTGGAATTTGGGTGGTGCCGGCACTTGTGTTGCAACCGGTTGTGCTCTTGCTGCCGACCAGGTAGCCTTATCTGTGGCCGGTGCAGGAACATTCTGCTCTTGTTTAAATCCTGCCTGGAGCTTGAATGCTGCCATCGGTAACCAGAACTGGGGTGGAATCGCCACCGCCAACTGTCCTCCGCCCACCCAGCGCATCACGCTTGAATTTACACGTCCCGGAATTTTGCGGGATATGGGATGTACCGGAATCAGACCATTAGACCAATGTGCCTTCACACAAAATATTTTTGCTACATTCACCAGTGGTGCAACAGCTACAATTGACAGTTTCCAATATTATGTGCGTGTTAATACTACCACTTACGGACCTTATAAAGCTAAATTCCCGCTGAATATTGACAGTTCCAGAACCATTCAGGTTTATAGCAATTTTACTTTTACACGAAACACCCTTTACACAATCCGCGTATGGTCTGCCATGCCTAACAATGGTGTAGACGGTGATGTTAAAAACGATACTTTTAGAACAACCCTTGATTTCCGTGGAACTTTGTCCATTCCTGACGCGAAAGACACAGTTCTATGTGGCAGTCAGCGTGTGTTACTGTCTGCAATTCCCGGTTCATCTCAAGACTCACTTGTGTGGTTTAGTGACCGTCGCGCATCCAATGTTGTTGGATATGGCCGCAGGGTTCTCTCACCATACCTGATTTCAGGCAGTACCTATAAATTTTATGTAGGCTCATACAATGGTCTTAGGGTGGTTCGTGCGGCTATCGGTGGTGGTACAAACGGTCAAAATGGAGCTATGATTGATATTCGTGCTACTGCCGGTGATCTCAAAATTGACAGCTTGCATTTCGAATGCAGAACAGCCCCAGGCAGTGCAGTTGCCACAGATCTTTACCTTAGACAGGGTTCTTATCTGGATCCCGGTGCCGCATCAACGGCCACCATGTGGACCAAAATTTGGAGTGGAAACGTAACCAGCAGGGGTACAGGCTTGTATACCACCAGAATTCCTGCTTCATTTACCCTCAAATCTGGTGTTCAATATGCCCTTTATGTGAATACTCCTGGTGATGTACTTGGATATGCCAACGGTAACCAAACTGTTTCAACAGGTGATGTGACAATCACGGGAGGGTATGGAATTGCTGCCACTTTTGGTGGAACATTTAACCCACGTACATTAAACGGAGCCGTTTTCTACACTAAGCCTATTTGTCCTTCGGCACTTGACAGCTCAGTTATTCAGGTAAACCCTTCGCCTTGGGGAGCCAGTATGGTTCCGGGTACACCTCATGTAACTTCTCCCAAGAAAAGTGGAACAGGAGGACTGGGCTCCCCGCGCGTAGTTGCCATGGGCGATACACTTGCGTGGAATTTAAGTGCTCCGACAGGTTACAACAATGCAGACCATGGAACAACCTGGAAAATTACAAGTACTTCTTTGCGCACTTCAAAAGGTAGGAATATTACAGCGTATTCATGGAAAGATCCTTCCTCTACCGCCCCCGGCAGATTTGTTTACACACCGGCAACGACTGAAATTGATAGCCAGCTGGTAGGAAGGGTAACTTTCCAGGATATCGGGAAAAACAATTGCGACAGTACAGTAGTTTTCTACATGTATGTAGCCCCCCTTCCTGAGCCTGACTTTACCCGCTCTAAAGTAACCTGCGAGGGTGATGCGGTTGAGTTTGTAAATAAATCTAAAATTGCCAGCGGATTCCTGGATCACAAATGGTACTTTGGAACCGGTGACAGCAGTGAAGCTGCAGATCCTGTTTACTTCTATCCTAAAGGTGGTGTTTATTTTGTAACCTACAAAGCCATCTCCAGCATATATGGCTATGAGCGTATCAAGCGCGATACCATCACGGTAAGGCCTCTTCCAAACGTCAACTTCCGCATACTAAACGTTTGCGAAGGCAAAACCCACCAGTTTATCAATACTTCTACCGGTTTGGGTACACTGACCTATAAGTGGAACTTTGGCGTAACTTCCGGTGTAAACGCTACCAGCAAAGATGCTACCTTTAAGTACAGCAAGCCGGGTCAGTATACTGTAACATTGACGGCCGAGGACAATGGATGCCCTGCAACCCGCACCAAAACCGCCTATCTGTTCAATACACCTAAATCGGATTTCTCATACCCGAG
>RGEC01000241.1 GCA_009918425.1 Bacteroidota bacterium | reverse complement strand
CAGTTCAAAAATTATTCCTATGAATGTGTAAACATAGATGGTGGCCATTGATTTAATAAATCCTTTCTTTACTAAACTCATTATCCCCATTATAAAGGTAATGATCAGCAGTGTGGAGTGGATATAATCAATAATGAATACCATCTTACGTAAGGGGTGAATTTTGTGCGCATTCTATGGGGCAGCGTTTAAAAAGATTCATGATTTTCCCGTTTGTTATGTCATCACCATTGTTATCCACCCCCACTAGCACGAGTGTGAGTTCTCCGGCTGTGTTTTTAGCAAAATAAGATCTTACTTCTACACAACCGGGTTGGTTGATGATATCGAGGTATGCATCATTGGCTATTTTAACAGCAATGGTTTGGCCGGTAAACAAAGGGTCGTTTTGGTAGGCGTGGGTCATCACACTGGCTTAGGCAAGTGTTACTTCATTGGGGTTTGGCATAGTTCTGCAAAATTAATACATGTGATATTATGACTTTGTGTAGTTACATGTAACTATCTTATGTTTTTTAATGCTGTGTAAATTTGCCGGGATGTAGGATAAGAGAAAATAATAATTATATAATAAATTAACAAATTATATTTTTATGTCTTACTGAATTGTTACTAATTATAAATCTTTTCGAAAGTACATATAAACAATGCTCCATTTATTCGTATGTATATTTTCCATACGCAGATAGGGTGCGTTTAGCCAATAGAAATTTGCCTTATGGAATCAATCAATCCAATCTTACAACAATTCAATTCTCTCGCTGATTGTTTTGCCTCAGTATACCGAAAGACCCTATCGGCTAAGGCTTATACCGGCAGTTCTAAAATCGATTCTGAAATAGAGGTATATGCAAAATGTCTTAATCTGACCCGGGATGAGCTGGTGGTATTTGCCCTTATTTTTCATCATCAGTTTCGCATTAAGCCCATAGAGGAAAACCGTCTGTATGAGTTGGCTGAGAGGCAAATGGGTAATCGTGGTGATGCATTTGATGTAGTATACAGTTTCAGGCGCATGCGTGTGATTACAGAGACTGATCAGCCAATGGCGGAACCCAAAATAGTACTGCAGCGTGCAGTGTGGTCGGCGGCCCGCAAAAATGATATACAGTTTATACGGGAACTTAAGCCCATCGGGGTTTTTCGCATGATGGAGTATTTTCGTTTTAACCTGCTGGACCATGATTTTGTGAACGAACGAGAACTGCACGAAGAGCTTGAATTCTTATTTGCCGTGAACGAAGACCTGGCCTTGGTGAAACAAATGCGGAGCAATAAAAATATTCTTCACAGATTCGTGCTTTGTGCCATTCTGGCAAGGTTTCTAATTGATAACAGACCCTTTGAACTTCGTTACATCGAGCGATTTATTCGCACAGGAGCTTCTTTTTCATCCCTTAAACATCAGATAGCATCAAACGTATGGTTGCCAATTAAGGCAAAATTGGTGCAACATGCGGGCAGTGCCCTTATGAGTGATGATTTGGAACTGGAACTTACTGCCAAGGGTGTTGAGGTATTGCTGCCCGAAATTACTGCAGAACTTGAAGAAAGCCTGAAAGAACGATTCAAGACACTGCCTCCCAATGCCATTGACCCCCAAAAAATAAAGCCTGCCAAGCTATTGTTTAATCCTGATGTGGATGCGCAGGTGCGTGATTTGCAACGCCTTATAAAACCCACCAAGTTCAAGGAATTTAAGCGTAAAATGCCCGCACAGGGGCGCATGCAAGGCCTTACCATTTTGTTTCATGGTGCTCCCGGAACCGGTAAAACCGAACTGGCATTGCAACTGGCAAGGGAAACCGGACGTGCAGTTTTTAGGCTGGATGTAACGCAGATTATGAGCAAATGGGTGGGAGACTCTGAAAAAAACCTGAAAACTTTCTTTCATGATTACGGACGCGCCTTACAATACATAAGTCCTGAACCTATTCTGCTCCTCAACGAATGTGATGGGCTGCTGATGCGAAGATTGGCTGTAAATTCATCTGTGGATCAGATGAACAATGCCCTACAGAATATTCTGCTTGAAGAGCTGGAGAATTTTCAGGGGATCCTGATTGCCACCACCAATATGACCCGCAACCTGGATGATGCTTTTGAGCGCAGGTTTTTATACAAAATAAAATTTGAGCTACCGGAATCGGCTGTGGCATTGAGTATCTGGAAACAGGCTATCCCTTCGCTCAAAACCCAAGAGGCTGAAATGCTCTCAAATCGCTACAAACTCAGCGCGGCAGAAATTTATAATGTGGCCCGAAAGATGGCTGTGCAGTCGCTTTTGAATCATCGAATACCGGCTTTTGATCTCATAATTCGTCTATGTGATTCGGAAAAGTGGAGCGGGCACAGTTCGCATCTGCTGGGTTTTTCATAAGCCGGCAGGTGTCCCACTTATTATGTTTGGTAATCCATCTATTTACCTGCAAATTTGCAGTAAATGACAGGCCTGATAATTTGCATGGGGCTATATCTCGCTGCCCTGATTTACGCCCGAATGGTTTTGGGTAAAGGCCTCGACAGTCTTTCTACTGAGGAAAAGGGAAAATTTCTGGAGATTACTGCTTCTACACGCAAATGGTCACTGATTTTTTTGGTTGTGATTATTACACTGTTTTTACTGGCCTCTAGATTTGGAAAATTCTCATTTGTCTGGATTTTTAGTGCCTACATAGCATCGTTACTTCTTTTCAACAACGGTGTGATTGTTGCTCGTGAATACGTAATCTTTGATTATGACTGCCCAGCTTCACTCATTGAAGAAGCATCCAAAGTGACTCCTGGCATCGAATCTCCAACAATCTCTCCAACTAAAGATGCAGAGTGGTTAGCTGTCAGAGCTCTGGTTAGGCGAAGTGAGACCAACGAGAAGATGG
>RGEC01000025.1 GCA_009918425.1 Bacteroidota bacterium | reverse complement strand
ATTTTAAGAACCGTGCTGGTTTATGGCGTTGTGCAGGACATGAGCCGCAGCAATATCGTGTTATGGGCCTACAATACCCTGAAAAACGGCACTGCGGCTAAGGTGGTAAATGACCAGTACCGGACACCCACCCTTGCCGAGGATCTGGCTATGGGGTGTTTTCTTGCTGAACAAAAACAGGCAAAAGGTATCTACAATATCGCCGGTCCGGATTATTTTGGTATTCACGAACTAATGGAGCGTGTGGCCCAATATTTCGGCTTTCAGTTGGATGCTATTTCACTGGTGAGCAGCGAAACGCTAAACCAACCCGCCAAAAGACCACCCATAACAGGGTTGGATATCACCAAAGCCCAAAAGGAACTTGGCTATGTACCCCATAGCTTCTTGGAGGGTCTTGGCATAGTTGCAAAGCAGGCGGGGTGGATGAGCTCTAAATAGAGCTTATTGTAATCACCTGATTTTATTTTAAATCCGCAGTCAAATTAGCCGTACTTTGCAGCTATGTCTTTATTGGATGTGAGAATGGAAGTGATGCGGTCTCTGGAAAAAGAAGTTACCGGATTTACTGAAAAATACCTGATACCTGTTGAACAAATATGGCAGCCTGCTGATTTTCTTCCTGATTCCCGTGAAGAAAATTTTATCACCAAAGTAAAGGAATTAAAAGAGGCTGCCAGAGAACTGGATTACGATTTCTGGGTTGTTCTAATCGGTGATATGATAACTGAGGAAGCGCTTCCGACATATGAAAGCTGGCTGATGGGGGTGGACGGTGTGGATCAGGAAAACGGCAATGCCTGGAGCCAGTGGATCAGACAGTGGAGTGCGGAAGAAAACCGTCATGGAGACTTGTTGAACAAATACCTGTATCTGAGTGGCCGCGTGAATATGCGTGAAGTTGAAATAAGCACGCAATACCTCATTCTGGATGGATTTGATATTGGACTGGACCGAGATCCTTACCGCAATTTTGTTTATACCAGTTTTCAGGAACTTGCCACACACATTTCGCACAAAAGAGTGGGGGAACTGGCCAGAGCTAAAGGAAATCACCACCTGGAAAAACTATGCAGGACCATCGCCGGCGATGAGATGCGTCATCATTTGGCATATCGTGAGTTTGTCAGGAAAATTCTAGAGGTTGATGCCTCAGAAGTGATACGTGTGTTTGCAGAAATGATGAAAAGAAAAATTGCCATGCCAGCCAACCTGCTTAGGCAGTCAGGTCAGGCTATGGGAGAATCGTTTCAGGCTTTTGCCGATGCTGCACAGCGTTTGGGTGTTTACACTGCAGAAGATTATATTGATATTTTAAAATCATTACTTGTACACTGGAATGTGGAAGGTCTTTGCGGCTTGAATGAAACGGCTGAAAAATCACGCGATTATCTTATGGCACTGCCCAAAAGGCTTGAGCGGCTTTCTGAGAGAATGAAAGTGCCTGCAGAGTCGGTGCGCTTTAAATGGGTTGAGCCATTCTGACGTCGGGGCAGGTAGAATCCTGTCTCTAAAAACCCGACCAAAGTCATGAATGAGCGGATTAATGGCTGCTCTGTCCAAAAATTATTACAGTTCATGGACAAAGTCGGTAGTGACCCGTGACCACAAGGTATATTTGCCCTCGCATCATGAAAGGCATTATACTGGCCGGAGGTTCCGGCACCCGTCTGCACCCGCTTACACTGGCCATGAGCAAACAGCTTATGCCTGTTTATGATAAGCCTATGGTGTATTACCCGCTTTCAACCTTATTGATGGCCGGTATAAGAGAAGTGCTGATTATTTCCACTCCACATGACCTGCCCCATTTTGAAAAATTGCTTGGTGATGGCTCGCAGCTGGGCTGCAGGTTTGAATATTGTGTACAGCCTAAACCCGAAGGCCTTGCTCAGGCATTTATTCTGGGTGAAAAATTTATTGGTAATGATAATGTGTGTTTGATTTTGGGGGATAATATATTCTTCGGCTCAGATCTGATGGAAACCCTTCAGCAATGCCGCAACCCGCAGGGAGGAATAGTGTTTGCCTACCATGTAAGCGATCCTGAACGATATGGTGTAGTTGAGTTTGATGCAGATATGAATGCCCTTTCCATTGAGGAAAAACCGGCAGCCCCCAAAAGCAATTTTGCTGTTCCGGGTTTGTATTTCTACGATAATGAGGTGGTTGAAATCAGTAAAAACCTGAAACCTTCACCCCGTGGTGAACTGGAAATCACAGATGTAAACAGAACCTATTTGGCAAACGGAAGATTGAAAGTACAGGTGCTTAGCCGTGGAACCGCATGGTTGGATACAGGCACATTTGCTTCTCTGATGCAGGCAGGTCAATTTGTGCAAGTGATAGAGGAAAGACAAGGCCTGAAAATTGGCTGTATAGAAGAGCTCGCATGGCGTAATGGTTATATTGATAATCAACAGTTGGAAAAAATCGCAACTCATCTCCAGAAAAGCGGTTATGGCAATTACTTAATTAATTTATTGAAGTGAAGAATCGTATACTATTAGGAATTGTTTTGACGGTATTCGGCCTGGGAAAACTACAAGGCCAGTTTATGTTCCCCGGTATGCTTCCCGGAATGATGCCCGGGTATGGTGGCTATGTTGATACGACAAAGCCCAAAAACCAGGTTACACCTCAGGGCCCCCAGCCTGCAAAATCCGGCGATGTTGACGAGCAACAAAATGAGGATGGGGACGAAATAGATCCTGAAGAGAAAAAAAACGAGCTGGAATTGAAGAAAATGAACCTGAAAAGCCAGCGATTGAAACTGGAACAGGAACTCGCTTATCTCAAATCCAAAGACCCGGATTTACTCACAGCAGAAGAAAAAGAAGTTATACGCATTCAGACTGAAAACCTGAAAATGATAGCACTGCAGGAGAGAGCCATCATTGAGGAGCAGCAGCGTGAAATGGATAAATACCGCAACAAAAAGAATTTTCCCTCTGCAAGTGTTTATGGGCATCAGTTTTTTAGGGATGGAAGTTTCCGTTTTTACCAGAAAACAGACGAGATTCCTGTCACAGACAATTATGTGCTGGGTACCGGCGATCAGGTTCAGTTGGAAGTTTGGGGATATCGTTACTGGAGCAAAACATATGTTGTAAGCCAGTCTGGCAGTATTGACATTGAAGGTTATCAAAAGATTTTTGTAAAGGGTGTTTCACTGCAAAAAGTGAGGGAGTTGGTCGGTTCAAGATTGGGATTGGGGGGTCAGGAATCATCCTTTTCTGTTACAGTTACCCGACCCAGGATGGTCAGCGTAAATATTTTTGGTGAAGTATTTTCTCCCGGTACATACACGATTCCCGCAACCAATGGAGCCTTCAATGTGCTTGTGAGCATGGGCGGGCCCACAGATATTGGTTCTGTAAGGAATATTTATATCAAACGCGATGGCAAAATCCGCGATTCCTTTGATTTATATGAATACTATGCGGATGTTAAACATCAGCGTGAAGTTTACCTGCAAAACAATGATTATATTATTGTTGCTCCGGTTGCTAACCTGGTTAATGTGGGTGGTGCGGTAAGAAGACCCGGCAGGTACGAGTTAAAAAATGGTGAAACCATGGCTGATTTAATTCGATTTGCCGGTGGTTTGCAACCCAATGCTTTTCTAAAGGATATATTGGTAAGGCGCATTCACAACAATGAATATGAAGTTATGTCGCTGAACTATGATAGTTTGCTGAAAGCCAAAAAGAATTTTGTGATGACGGGAGGCGAATCTGTAGAAATTAAGTTCATAGGGATGGACAATCAGTTTATGGTGCAAATTTCGGGCGCAGTTTCTGTTCCGGGGCATTATAAAGTGAAGAAAGGAATGCGTATAAGCAGCATGCTGAAAAACGCAAACGGGTTAACTTCTGATGCTTTTACCGAGAGGGGATTTTTGGTTAGAACATCTAAAAATCTTGAAAAGAAATATATGAGTTTTAATCCGGGAGAAGCTATTGCAAAGCCCGGAACAGCAGCTGATTTGGAGCTTGAAGATAGAGATACAATTGTTATTTACAGGCTTACAGATTTGCGTAAATTCAATGATGTAAGAATTGATGGTTCAGTCAGAAGGCCTTTTCAAAAGCAATTTATAGCCGGACTTAAACTGGGTGAAATGTTTTTTATGGCCGGTGGTTTGAACGATGAAGCGGATGAAAAAAGCGGATTTATCATGCGAACGGATGCCAATTTCAATAAACGCCTGATTGCCTTTAAACCGGAGGATGTAAAGCCCGGAACTCATCCAATTAATTTTGATATTGAAGCAACAGAAGATGGCCCTAATGCATCAACAGCACTTCGAGTGCGTGATGAAAAATCTAGTTTTATTGTTCCAAGGTAAGATTGGAATGACAACATTGTATTACAGAAAAATGATGTGCTGCAGCTTTTTGATCTCAGCGAACTGAAAAATGATTTTGAAGTTTCCATATATGGCCCCGTTCGCCGTGAGGGTCAATATGTTTATGCTGAAAATATGACCTTGCAGAATCTAATAGACGCTGCCGGCGGACTCGAATTCATTACAGCAGGAACAACCGTGGAGGTTGTGAGAAACTTCTTTTTCAAGGATGGTAAATATCAGTTTTTAAAACCCCAGGTATTGAACACCACCATTACCAGTAACCTAAGTTTTGATGATCGTTTGGTAAATATGCAACTACAGCCTTTTGACAAGGTGTTTGTGCGCAGAAACCCCAATTTTGTGCCATTAAAACTGGTTTACATAGATGGTGCAGTAAACTATCCCGGATACTATGCTTTACAGTCTGAAAATGACAAACTTGCTTCTATTATCAAAAGAGCCGGAGGGTATCGCCCCAATGCCAATCCCAACAGCAGTAGACTGCGTCGTGCCCAAGGGCCAGGCGACACCATCGATATTGTATTGAAAACCCCAAAAGCCATGAGTGATCGTAAATCAAGGTTTAATCATATCATGAAAAACGGTGACCATATCTACATCCCGTACACAGACAATCTTGTTTATCTGACGGGAGACCTCAACAAACAGACCCCTAATGACATTGGTGCTTATTACCTGAGAAACAAACGTGCCAAATTTTATATCAAATTCTTTGGTGGCGGTTTCACCAATACTTCCGATAAAAAGAAAGTAGTAGTAGTGCATCAGGGTGGCCGCAGGGTAGCGACACGTAGCTATGTTTTCTTCAAGGTATATCCAAAAATCAAACCCGGAAGCACTATCGTAGTAAACAATCGCATGAAAACCGAAGAACCGTACAAGCAGCGTAAACGCTTCAGTGTAGATGGCTTCCTCAACCAAACCATGATGAGGGCTACTACTGTGTTGTCTGTTTTGGGTATATACCGTCTGGCAATAGGAAGATAATGAATACACCGGCAAAAAAACCATTTAACCTTTTCAGTTATCTCAAACTGATAAAGCCCTATTGGCGTAAACTTATTCGTGTGTGGTATGTTCCTATGATTTTAGCTATTCTTTTAGGGTTTTTTCAATGGTATAAAGAGCGTCAGAAAACCCCTTTTTTTTCTGCTCAGATTACCTATATGCTGGAAGATGAGATACTGAACGGATCTCCGGTTTCCAATCCGCTGATGGCTGCCATTACAGGACAGTCTCCCACCAGCAACAAGGCCATAATGAATGATCTGGCCTTTAGCAACCTTCTAATAGAATATACTTTGCTTAGAAATACCAATGAAAATGGGAAATATATGCCCTTGGTTAATTATTTGTTAAAGAAACAAGGTGCTGACTCTACAAATCCGAATTGGTTCCAAAGCGGGTATAAAATTGGAGACAACCCTACCAAAGATGAGATACTCAGGTCTTTTAGCAATGGAATTAAACCAACTTTCAAAGCCGCTTCCAAGGAGTCGGGATTATTGGTGATGTCTTTTTCCAATGGGGATGCGGTTTTTTGTAAACGCTTTCTTGAACTTCATCTCCATACCATTTCAGATTTCTATATAGATAAGCGGATGGACAGGGCTAATATGATAATAAAGGCTACAGTTCGCCGCAGAGATTCATTACTGGCAGCATTGCAAGGAAAAGAATATACTTCAGCAGCAATGCAGGATCGGGGCTTTGGGACGGTTATGCGCAGGGCAACAGTACCCCAAAACCAGTTACAAAGAGATATCAGTATGCTGAATGCGCAATACGGTGAAAGTTTAGCGGCGTTGAATGCGGCCAAAATGGAACTGGAGAAAAAACGGCCTTTTATTGCTGTGGTTGATGATATTCGATTTCCACTCGAAGCCACTTATCCTGAACCCTATAAAAAGGGTGCTATTTTCGGTTTTCTTGGTTTAATCCTGGGAACCGCGCTGGTTGTTGGTTTTCACTTGGCCAAGGAATACCTGGTTAAACAGAAACAGGCCTTTAGAAAAATGAATCCTTAGACTACCTCAACCACGAAGTAGTTTTTCTTCCCTTTTTGCACCAGCAGGTATTTGCCATGAAGCAGAAAACTGCTGTCGATGGTTCCGTTAATATCGGTATACTTTTCTTTGTTAATAGAAACGGCCTGCGCCTGTATCATTTTGCGTGCCTCTCCTTTGCTTGGGAATATTTGTGTGTATTGGGCCAGCAAATCCAGCACCTGTATACCGCCGGACAAGTCCGCTGTTTTAATGGTGAATTTCTCCATGCCTTCCAGACTGCTTTTCAGTGTTTCTGTATCCAATGAAGATAAATCTTCGCTTGAGCCACCGCCAAAGAACACATGGGTGGCTTTTATGGATAATGCAAGGTCCTCGGCTGAGTGCACCCTTTCGGTCATTTCTTCTGCCAAAGCTTTTTGTAATATGCGCAGATGTTCCTGCCCTGAATGCTCTGCAATTACTTGCTCTATTTCACTTCGGCTTTTTAATGAGTAAATCTTGATAAACCTCACCGCATCTTCATCTGCCACATTCAGCCAGAATTGATAGAATCGGTAAGGTGAAGTTTTATTCCTGTCTAACCATACATTGCCACCCTCGCTCTTTCCAAACTTGGTTCCGTCGCTTTTGGTTATCAGTGGTGCCGTGATGGCAAAGGCCTCACCCCCTGTTTTACGGCGGATAAGCTCCGTCCCGGTAGTAATATTTCCCCACTGATCGCTACCGCCAAGCTGTAGTTTACAGCCTCTTTGGGTGTACAAATGGTAAAAATCATAGCCTTGTACGAGTTGATATGAGAACTCAGTAAAGGACATACCACCACCTTCCAGCCTGTTTTTTACGCTGTCTTTGCCCATCATATAATTGACGGTGATATGTTTGCCTACATCCCGTATGAACTCCAGAAAACCAAACTTGCCAAACCAATCATAATTATTGACCATTTCTGCCCGATTTTCAACGTTTTCAAAATCTAAAAATTTCATCAATTGTTGTTTCTGGCAGTTTAGGTTGTGTTCTATCTGCGACACATCCAGTAATTTTCTTTCATCGCTTTTTCCGCTTGGATCACCCACCATACCGGTGGCTCCGCCTACAAGAGCTATAGGCTTGTGACCGGCTTTTTGCAGCAAAATCAAAAGCGTTATGGGTACAAGGTTTCCAATATGGAGTGAATCTGCCGTAGGGTCGAATCCGCAATAACCGGAAACGCGCTCACTATTCAGCAATTCCTGGGTACCCGGCATGGTATCATGCAGCAGGCCTCGCCAGCGCAACTCTTCCACAAAGTCAAAGTGGGGCCTGAAAGACATGCTGCGAAAATACAATAATTACTGTGGAGATTCCTTTATACGTTTTACCGTGTCGGAAATATATTGTTTCAGTGCATCGGTTTGTTCATCTTCCAGTCCGCTGGTAGCAAAACTTACCACCTGCCTGCTCTCCTTAATCTGAAAATTGATTTCATACACAAGATAATCCACCCGCATCATATAATTCCAGGGAATAAATATGTACTTAGATACAATGCTTTGTTTCCACGAAATACCTTGTTCGTCAACTTTCACAAAGTAATCACCTCTGAGTTTAAAGTACAGAAAAAACACAATGGCCAGGGCAACAACGAGAGAGACAAACCCACCCAAAGCACCAAAAATGGCGTAGTGAATAGACCATACCACAAAGCAGAGGAATCCCGCCACTATCATTTGAGGCAATTCTGCCTTGGTTCGGGGAATAGAAATAATTAATGGGTCCATGCCCTTAGGGAACCAAAAACTTAGTTTTTCTTTGACCGTCGGTAACAATGTACATTCCCGACTTAAGTGCAGCTACCGAAAAACGCACACTGTAAGGTGTTTTATCAATTAAACTAAAAGCCACCCTTCTGCCGGAAAGATCCGTGATGAACCAGTTACTATTGGCGTGGCTGTCCTCAATTTCCACGATATCATTACCGGGATTTGGCGAAACGCGGAAGGAAGATGATACAGGCTGCCAAACGGAAGCTGTATTGTTCACAACTTCCAGTGTATAAGAACTGATAGAATCATTTTGTGTTGTTGGTGTAAAACCGCCCACTTTAGCAAAGGCCCTTACATAAATTTTAAGAGGGTAAGAACCCACCTGTCCGGCTGTGCCGTAAAAGCTGATACAACGAACAGTATCCCATAAAAAAACACAACGGGGATGCTGACATTTGTAATTTATTCCGGAGGGCAATCCACCGATTTTTAGCACTTTAATAGAATCAATTTTTACCGGAACTTTAGATCCCAAAACGGTGGTGTAAGTATCGCGGAAAGTTAGTACTGAAATACCCTGATTGTAAGGAGTGTTCACAACTGCCGGAGGCAGCACTGCAGGAAGAAAACCCGATTTTGTAAGGCTTTTGTCGGGAATGCAGGTTTGGCCCATAAGTGCTCCGGCACAAATGAAAGCCGTTGCAAAAAAGAAATTTTTAACCATTATCATTGCAATGTTGATTGCACGAATGTACACAAAATTTCTTTTTATAAAACGCTTTACGCTGCTTTTGCTTTTTTGCGTGGCTGCATATCTCAAAGCCCAGATTGTTGTTCTAAAGTCTGAGGATGGGAGTGGCATACAGCCCGATTCCTTTATTGCCTACAGCAGTATGGGTCTAATCAGGACATTTTCGGTTTCAGAAAACCGGATTGTGTTAGAGAAAGATATTCGCAGAATACGGGTAGCTGCAAGAAATCATTACACCCTGGATACATTGCTAAAACAGGATCTTATGCCCGGACAGCAGATAGAATTAACCCTTCAGGTTAAAGCGGTATTTATGGATGAATTTATCATCAGTACCGATAAAAATCCATCGCGTCTGAGCCGCAGTTCAGTGAGTGTATCGCTTTTAAAACCTTATCTCATCAATAATAAGATCACTTCGGATATTTCCACGGCCCTCGATCAGATGCCGGGTGTAACTGTCAGCGACGGACAGGTAAATATTCGCAACGGTAGCGGGTGGAGCTACGGTGCAGGCAGCCGTGTGATGGTAACCCTGGATGAATTGCCGATGATAAGTCCGGATGCCGGACAGGTGCAATTTGGTTTTCTGCCGGTGGAAAATCTGGCTTCGGTGGAAGTTGTGAAAAGCGCGGGCAGTGTGTTGTATGGCTCAAGTGCGCTTAATGGTGTTGTTAATCTGCGCAGTGCAGAACCCGAACAACGTGCCAATGCCCGTGTAACCGGGTTTGCAGGGTTTTATGATTTTCCCCGCCGAGACAGCCTTCGGTGGAACCCAAACCGCAGAGGCGTTCACGGAACCAATGGCTACTGGTCGCAAAGAATTGGAAATACCGGAATTACAGCTCAATGGAATGCGCTTTATGATCAGGGCTACCGAAAAAATGAATATAATCACCGGGCGAGAATGGGTGTGCGGGTAAAACATACTTCTGCCAGGGTGAAAGGACTGAATTACGGAGCCAATACAGGTGTACAGCAATCCAATAGCGGCTCGTTTCTGCTGTGGGAAAGCTACGCGCAGGGTTATGAAACATTTGATTCAGGTTTTAATTACAATAAGGGCTTTAGGCTGCATATAGACCCTTTTGCTGAATGGAAAAGAGAAAAAGTAACCCATAAATTGCAGGCACGTTATCTGGCTTTAGAGAACGATGCCACTGCCAACAATGCGGGTTCAGACCAAAGCAACGGAAGCAGCCTGCTATATGCTGAATACAGACTGAACAGGGCTTTTCAGCATCTGAACCTAACATTTGGCGCAGCCGGTATGCTGGCAGAAACCCACTCCCCATTATTTGGCGGTAAACAGACTGCTGAAAATAGGGCGGCATTTTTTCAGACCGAATACAAACATGGCAGACTACAGCTTTCGGGTGGGGGACGCTATGAAATGTATGCCATCAATGATGCGGTATACACAAAACCTGTTTTCAGGGCCGGCGTAAATTATGCTGTGGGCAGAGCCACTTTCCTGCGTGCCAGCGCCGGACAGGGTTTTCGTTTTCCCAGCATGGCGGAGTTATTTGTTACCACTTCCGTAGGACCACTAACCGTATACTCCAATCCCGGACTCAGGCCCGAATCTGGCAGCAATGCAGAACTGGGACTAAAACAGGGCTATAAAATTGGCGGATTCAGGGGTTTTGCCGATCTGAGCATTTTTCAGATGACACTGACCGATATGATGGAATTTTCTTTCGGCAGCTGGGATCCCAATACAGGCCTGGGGCTTGGATTTAAAAGCATCAACGTAGGAACAGGCAAGGTAAACGGTTTTGAATTTGAAACCATGGGTGAAGGGAAACTGGGCAACACCCGATGGCAACTGCTCGGCGGCTATACCTACACCATGCCGCGCGTGGTCAATCCGGATTTTGTGTATGCCCGTGACAGTGCGGGACTGTTGCTGAATTTTGTCAATACACGCAATGATACCAACAACCTGATGAAATATCGCTTCCGGCACCTGATCAGGGCAGATAATAATCAATGGAAGATTAACGCACAGGTGACCAACCTCTTCAACCGCGAATACGTAGGCAGACCCTGTGATCTTCGTCCGCCCCGAAGTTTCCAGCTTCAGGCCGTTTGGACCCTTCGCTGAGCGAAATGACATTTACATTTTCAAAACCCCTTGAAAAGCGGTAATTTTGCGGCAAAATTTTAATATTCAAATCAAATGAGTACCGTAAAAGTAGCCATCAATGGCTTTGGCCGCATCGGCCGACTGGTTTTCCGCGAAATCTATAACATGCAGGGCATCGATGTGGTGGCCATCAACGACCTCACCAGCCCTCAGGTATTGGCGCATTTGCTGAAATACGACAGCGCCCAGGGCCGTTTTAACGCTACGGTATCTCACACTGAAAACAGCATTATTGTAAATGGCGAAGAAGTAAAAATTTACGCCCAGAAAGACCCTGCACAGATTCCATGGGGTGCTCACGGTGTAGATGTGGTTATTGAAAGTACCGGTTTCTTCACGGATAAGGCCAAAGCAGAAGCCCACCTTACCGCCGGTGCCAAGCGCGTGGTGATTTCTGCACCTGCCACAGGCGATCTGAAAACCGTTGTTTACAATGTAAACCACCATATTCTGGATGGCAGCGAAACCATCATCAGCGGTGCCAGTTGCACCACCAACTGTCTGGCTCCCATGGCCAAGGTGCTGAACGACAATTTCACCATTCTGGCCGGCAGCATGACCACCATTCACGCCTACACCAACGACCAAAACACCCTGGACGCTCCCCATCCCAAAGGTGATTTGCGCCGTGCCCGCGCCGCTGCACAAAACATTGTGCCCAACAGCACCGGCGCTGCCAAAGCCATTGGCCTGGTATTGCCCGAACTGGCAGGCAAGCTGGATGGCGGTGCACAGCGCGTTCCCACCATCACAGGCTCGGTAACCGAACTGACTGTGATTTGCGAAAAGAAAACATCGGCTGCCGAAATCAACGCTGCCATGAAAGCCGCTGCCAATGATAGTTTCGGCTATACCGAAGAAGAACTGGTAAGCACGGATATTATCGGCATTTCTTACGGTTCACTGTTTGATGCCACCCAAACCAAGGTTGTAACCGTTGGCGATGCACAGCTGATTAAAGTGGTGAGCTGGTACGACAACGAAATAAGCTATGTGAGTCAGCTGGTGCGCACCGTGAAGCACTTCGCCGGTTTGATCTCAAAATAATCACAATAATATTTTATAAAAAACCCGGGCAATTTGTCCGGGTTTTTTTATGCTTTTAAACGTCAAAAAAAAATACTGACTACAGAAAAAAACGGGTTTTTTATGTATATGACTACAAGAAATATCCGATTTTTTCTGTACTTGAGTACAGGAATTATCAGTTTTTATGTACTTTTGTGTATGCAAAGAACCCGACTTAAGGAAATTCTTGCCCACATGAAGGCAAAAGAATGGACCATTCTTACCGGTGCCAGGCAGGTAGGAAAGACAACACTGCTTAAGCATGTGATGATGCACTTAGAGGAAAAACAGGAGTCGGTATTTTACCTCACACTAGAAGACGCAGGTATTCTAAAATCAATATCAGAAGATCCCGAAAACCTTTTCCGATACACACTTGCACCACAAAAAGACCAAAAAAGGGTGTATGTGCTGATAGATGAAATACAATACTTGCCGGATCCTACGCATTTTCTGAAACTACTGTTTGACAAATATGCGCCTGTATTAAAAATTGTGGCTACGGGAAGCAGCGCATTTTATATTGACCAAAAATTTAAGGATTCATTGGCCGGTAGAAAACGACTGTTCCATATATACCCACTTTGTTTCGAAGAGTTTCTGCTGTTTAAAGGAGAGAACAAACTGCGAAAAGAATTGCAACATGTGCGCACTCAAACCCATTACATTTCTGCAGAGCAAAAAAGACTGAATATTTTACTGGAAGAGTATATCACCTATGGCGGATATCCGGCAGTGGTGCTGCAAAACGATCCAGAGGAAAAAAAAGCCATGCTGCAGGAACTCCTCTTCTCATTTGTGCGCAAAGACATGCTGGAAAGCGGTGTGGAAGAAGAGGATAAATTTTACCAGCTTATGCGTTTGTTGGCGGCACAATGCGGCAATCTGATAAACCGTTCGGAGATTTCCAATACCCTAAGAATCAACGAAAGGACACTGGAACGATACCTGAATATTTTGCGCAAGTGTTTTCACATACAACTGGTTCGGCCCTGGCACGAAAATCTGCGGAAAGAGATCACCAAAATGCCTAAGGTATATTTCAACGATACCGGGTTATGCAATGCCCTGTTGAGGAATTTTCTGCCACCTGAACAGCGGCAAGATAAGGGTATGCTGCTGGAACATTTTGTTTTTCATGCACTGCGCGAAAAATACGACCCTGATTTCGACATCCATTTTTGGCGAACCACCGCGCAGCATGAAGTTGATTTTTTGATTGAAACCGGGCAAAATCAGGGTTTTGCCTTGGAAGTAAAATGGCAGGAAAAAGAATTTAAACGAAGCAAATACAGGCAATATGAAGAAAAATACGGTGCGAAATTTCCGTTAAAACCGGCCTGTCTGGAATTTATAGATGCTGCGCATTGGGTGCTGAAAATTTGATAGTATGCTAATCTAGAATAAGGGTAAAATCAATTATATTTGTATTATACAACACTAAATATAACCATGATATGATGTTTCGGATAATTTACATTCTGTTTTTATGTGGATTTATAACAACTAGTTGTGAAGAATGTACCTATACACAATTGAGGGACTTGAGAAATTCTTATTCATCTGATTGGCAGAAATTAGAAATGAATGAAGTAATAAAATTATTTCTTCAAAAGAACCCTAGTTTTCAATTTTATCCTTCAACACAAAAATTAGAAAGTATATCTGATCAAACAGTGTTTGATTTTATTCAAAAACAACAATTTAGAAGTCCTTACAAAAAATTAAATTTTGATTCATTCACATATTTACTTGAAACCAATAGTTTTTATGGCTATCGTGAATTTTATGATGTATATATCAATCATAAACATAAAGAAGTACATTTTTATCACAGAAGTCAAATCATGAATTGCTATTCTCCATCAGATGAAAGCAATAGGGGATATGATTATCAAGGCATCTGGGAACTGCCTAAAATACCCATCGACTATGCAATTATTTATAAAACAGAATAAAAATATTTACGCAATTATAATTTTATTACACACCTTTTATTCACCTTCATTTTGTCAAGGAACTGAACAACAAATTTACCTAAGTGCCGGCTATGATTTCTCAAAAAACATGTTGGCCGGCAATATTAAACCGTTAAGTTATTCTACCTACAGTGCAGGGTTTCAACTGAAGTCCAAGAGAAGTGGAGCAGGTTTTTCCATTGAACAACAAAGAAATTATCGCATTTCAGAATACAATTGGATTGGGTGGGGTGATGTAAAGCAAACTGAGCATTATACGTGTACCTATTTAAGACTATTGTACGCTATAAATACCAAAATAGGTCAATTTATTCCTCAGATTGGCTGCGCCTATATTGTTGGTCATGTAAAGACTAAATCCGCCAACCCAGATTTAAATATGTATCTTAATTCTTCCTACGCCTTTAAAGCCACAATAAGTACTACGCTACATATTAAATACATGTACGGATTAAATTCAAAACTTTCAATTGGTGGAGTTTATAATCATATTTTATCACTACCGGATAGGTTTCCATACATGAAAAAAACAATTCAATTTGTAATATTACATAACATTAAATTGTAATTTAATAAATTGTGTATTATTATAAATAATAGCTATGTTACATACGATTTTATAAATATCTTTAATATGATCAATATTTCAGTGTTACCATTACGGAATAATTTAAATGCAATTTAATTATTTGCTACGCTCTTCGTTTGGTTCTTATGTTTGCATCATGCAACCATCATTTACCATACCTGCAGGACGCTACCGCCACTACAAAGGCCGTGAATATGAAGTATTAGGCATGGCACTACACAGCGAAACCCTGGAAGAAATGGTGGTGTACAAACCCCTGTATGAAATACCTGATATTGCGCCCGGAACACTCTGGGTGAGGCCTGCAGCTATGTTTTTGGAAACAGTTATAACGGAGCAGGGCGAAGTTCCGCGGTTTACAGCTGTAAACCCTTAATCCCGCTTCACCCAGACTGCCTTGGCATTCCCTACAGTAAACTGTAATTCCACGATGTAAATACCCGGGGCAACCCCATGTGTATCATAAGGTCCTGCACCCATGTCGGTTTTTACCGATTTGCCCGACAAATCGCGCAAAACCATAGATTGAACAGGCTGCTTAGCCGAAATCATGAGACGGTCGTTCCCCGGATTGGGGTACAACACAAATTCTACATCCGGCAAGGTACTCACAGCATTGTAAACCACGCGGAAATAGGTGCGCAGGGTATCGTTTTCGGGGAAAAGGTCGGTGAATTTTTCCAACACTGCATCTGCCTTGAAGGCACCGGCTATGATAAATGGAAATAATTTAGATGAAATAGCCACAACGGAAGATCCTTTGCGCAAATTGGTAAATGTTCCGGTGTCGGCGAAAATAACCACATTGCTGCTGCTGTCCAGCACCCTGAAAACAGCCTTGCCATTGTAAGCCGCAGTGTCTTCACCTGCCTGAATAAGCGATGCTCTCAGTTTTGCATTT
>RGEC01000240.1 GCA_009918425.1 Bacteroidota bacterium | reverse complement strand
ATATGCCCTCAAGCTTTCCTTTTGGCATATCGCACAAATCAGCTGCTATCAATGCCCTGTGAGAAATGCTTTTGGAGCCGGGCAAGGTTATAGCAGAAAATTGAGGCAGATATGCTTTTTTACGCAGTTTCATAAAGGTAACGCAACCATGCCTGAATCATTACATTTTCAGCTATGCCGATAGGTTCGCAGGGCTTGCCGGGAGCTGAAATGAGGCTGCAAACCAAATTCCCATTTTGCGACTTTTTATCCTTTGATGCAGCATGATTTAAAACCGGAATATCGACTTCATTAAATTCAACCCGACCAAATATTGTCAAAACAAATGCCTTAATTTCATGGGTAAGCTCCGGCTTGCAGAGTTGCAATGCCTCGGCAGCCATGGTTTCAATAATCATGCCTGCAGCCACGGCCCTTCCATGGGCCAAAATATTTTCATTTTTTGAATATAGATATTCAAGTGCATGGGCAGCGGTATGCCCAAAATTGAGCCTTTTGAGGATGATGGTATGATGATTTCTGCTTTTCCATTTATCCATTCTGTTTCAGGTAGTGTAGACAGAAACGCCGGATGAATGAATATTGCGGAAGGCAACCTGAATGTACCAATGTAATTTTTTAAACTGCCCAGATTAATAGCATTTTTCCCGCCAATACCTGCATCTACCATGCATAGCAGGGTAGTGGGAAGGTAGCAAACAGCAATTCCCCGCTGATAGGTTGCCGCGATAAATCCGCCCAAATCTGTGATGCTACCGCCACCCAGACATATTAACATGGAATTTCTTGTGGCACCATGCTCAGCCAGGTCTTTCCAGATTTCATCACAAACATGCAATGTTTTGGCAGATTCCCCTGATGGAACTTCAATGATGTGATGGAATTGTATATCTGATAGTTGCGGTAAACAGAATATTCGGGTCTCTGCATCGCAGAGCAAAAAAATCTTATCGGGGTTTGTTTGGATTAAAAAATCGTGTAAAGAATTGGCAATGTTATGGGTAATGCGATTCACGCCTTTATTTTTTCGTAACGGTTGCTGTTCTGGCTATCCATTTTCCGCAGCAATTCAAGTATGTTGTTTTTTTCAATTACAGGAGCCTGCTTATATATTTCCACTATTTCCGGCCATTTGGTGGAAAAGAAGACCCGTGTCATGAGGTTGTTGGGGCTAAGTGAGAACAGTTCTTCAAGACTTTTGATGGACGCCGTAATTTCAGCTCTAGCCATATCGGTATTTTCCGCCATTCTGTCCATGCCTTTGCGGTGATATAGGTAGGTTAATTTTCTGGCTGCTATAAAACGATTGTTGTTAACACCATCAATAAGGTTGAAACGATTGCGCTGGCCTTTCCCGTCACCTTGGTTCCAGCCCGGTTTTCCCTGCATCAATCCACCAATATTTTGGGCTTTTTGATAATAAGCAGTGCCCCCCAATTCTCCGAAACTATCGTAATCGTAACCAATAGCCATATAAACGTAAAATGCAATCAAACTGGTTAAATCGTTTACATTCTGGTTTTCCTGAAAGTCGAGCGGTTCAAATTCCCTATAAGCAAAAGCTACATCCTCGTCATTGAATGAGAAAACGGTTGTTTTATAATTACTGCCAAAAACCGGGCGTGTGCTTTGTACCTGCAGGGTAGCTACAAAATCTGATGCATTGGCTATTTTTTTAACCTCAAAGAAAAATGACATTTCTATTTTTTCTCTGGATTCAAATACATCATCAGTCCATTTTCGGTTGTTGATGAACTGCTGTATTGAATTTTGCAGCGTGGCAAGTATCTGCTTATTTGTAAGTTGTATACTGGGTGCAATTACCTGAACGTTGGCCTTGATTTCTTGCGCACTGAGCTTTGAAACCAGGATTGTAATTAAGCAAACTATCAGGCCAAACTTTCTCATATATCTGCAAAATTACCCGAAAAGTGGTAACAAATGGCTTGTTTTACAATGATGTCGGCAACCATTTTTTTAGACATTAACGGGTAGTTCTTTTCAGTACCGGTTTTGTCAAGCAAACAAACTTTATTGGTGTCGTGGCCAAATCCGGCTCCTTCGTCAGACAAAGAGTTGAGAACAACGAAGTCGAGGTTTTTGCGTACAACTTTATCTTTGGCATATTCTCGTCCATTATGGGTTTCAAGGGCAAATCCAATAAGGGTCTGTGTATCTTTTTTTGTTTCTCCCAGTTCTTTTAGTATATCGGGATTTTTTACCAGATTCAGGGTTAAGTGATTGTCTTTTTTGATTTTCAGTTCAGCTTGATTTTCAACTTTGTAATCTGCTACAGCGGCTGCCATGACAATAATATCTGCAGTTTGAGATTCTTTAAGGCAAATGTCTCTCATTTGCTCTGCAGTGTTGATGTCGATTCGGTTCACCTTTGAGGGTGTTTGCAGAGAAACCGGACCGGATACCAATGTAACATTGGCGCCGACTTTTGTGAATGCCTCAGCAATTGCGTATCCCATTTTACCGCTGGAGTGATTGCCTATAAAGCGCACGGGATCAATGGGCTCATAAGTGGGGCCTGCACTCACCAATACCCGCTTGCCTTTCAGGGGTAGGTCCGGATTCATGATTTTCATGAACTCGGCAAAAAGTGTTTCGGGCTCGGGTAGTCTGCCCGGTCCTGAGAGTCCGCTTGCCAGTGGTCCGTCGTCGGCAGGGATAATATGCACACCCCTGGATTCAAGTATTCGGAGATTTTCAGTTACGGAATCATGTGCATACATATCCAAATCCATGGCAGGTGCAATGATTACCGGACAGCGGGCTGAAAGATATGTGGTCAGCAGAAGATTGTCAGCAATGCCCTGTACCATCTTTCCAATGGTAGTGGCGGTGGCAGGTGCAATGAAGATGGCATCGGCC
>RGEC01000239.1 GCA_009918425.1 Bacteroidota bacterium | reverse complement strand
ATACTGCCAAAGGCGGCCAGCTGAATGATTATATTTTCGAACCTAACAAGGTCCAGATTTTGCAGGATTTGATTCCCAGAAGCGTTAAAACCCAGGTTTACAGGGCTATGCTGGATTCGCTGGCGTCTGAACACGGAGCCCGAATGGTAGCTATGGATAAAGCAACCGAAAATGCAGGGGAATTGCTCTTTAGCCTACGATTGGCTTACAACCAGGCCCGTCAGGCAGCCATTACCCGCGAAATAAGCGAGATTGTGGGTGGTGTTGCTGCATTGGAAGGTTAAACCAACATATGCTTTTATAAAAAACGCCTCGCATTTGCGAGGCGTTTTTTTATTCATGTTCTTCGTGTTCTTCAGCATCGTGCGTTGCCGATGGTTCGGATTGAATTTCCTGTATATGCCTAATTTTACCGCCCAGCCAACCGGCACGTGCGGAAAGAGCACACCCTGTTAAGACAACCAACAACAAAACCCATTGTGAAATGCCTGAATATTTGTGATTTTTTAACAGCAAAAAGCCGGCCAGCAGTGAAAGGATCCCCGAAGCTATATTGAATGGCATGGCTGCTTCAGCTGCCTCTTCATGCTCATGAATGGCTTCGTGTGAGATGCCGATAATTCTCTCTAAGGCTTCTTCTGCCGCCTCACCCGTGTTTCCTGCAATAAAACCGCCTATGGCCGATATTAAAATGAGAAAAAAAGCAAGCAGAAGTGTATTTCTGGACTTTCTGTACATGCCCCAGATAAGCGCCAGTGCAGAAAAGGCAAGGCCTAACACCGGGAGGTGATTGGTAATAAGGTGCAGATGTGCAGCATTCATATTGTTATTTTTTGCGAATGTAAACAATAATTCCGTCCAGGTGCGTGATTACGGCATTTTCGCCTGCCTGAATGGTATCATCTCCGGTTGTGGCACCCTGCCATTCAGCGCCTCTGTATTTTATTTTACCTGTTTTACCGGGCGCAACTTCTTCAATGACAGCAACAGTCTGTCCTTTGTGATCCTCAAAACGTTCCTCTTCGGATGGACCAAACCAATGCATTAGCTTTTTGCGCAGCAATAAAACACCCATTGATGAAATTGCTGAGAATGTTAGCCACTGAGTTGTGGTATTCATTGGAACACCCATCCATATTAGGGAAGCGGTAATCAGCGCTCCAACCCCAAGAAACATCACGAAGAAAGAACCGAAAATAACATCAGCCAAAATGAGCAGCAAACCTGCTGATCCCCAAATTATTTCAGCGTTCATGATTTGTTTTTGCTGTTGTCGTTTTGCTGTTTGATAACGCCCATTGCAGCTGATATCATAGATCCCATATCGGCAAAATTGGCTGGCAGAATCATGGTGTTGGTGCTTTTTGCAAGCTTGCCGTATTGTTCCACAAGGTTTTCAGCCACCCGCAGTTGCACTGCCTCAAAACCTCCTTTTTCCTGTAAGGCTGCGGCAACTTCACGTATACCTTCAGCTGTTGCGCTTGCAACTGCCTTGATGGCAGCAGCTTGTCCTTCTGCCTCATTTATCTGCTGCTGTCGCATGGCCTCAGATTCAAGAACTACCTTTTGTTTCTGGCCTTCTGCCTGGTTAATTGCGCTTTGCTTTTCACCTTCTGAGGTAAGAATTACAGCGCGCTTTTCACGCTCTGCCTGCATTTGTTTTTCCATGGCATTCAATACTGATTTGGGCGGTGTTATGTTTTTAATTTCATAGCGCAGTATTTTAACACCCCATCCTGAAGAGGCTTCATCAATAGCGGAAACAATGGCACCATTAATATTGGTGCGCTCTTCAAACGTTTTATCCAGATCAATTTTACCGATTTCGCTTCGCATGGTAGTTTGCGCCAGTTGAATCACAGCAAACTGATAATTGGAAATGCCGTAAGATGCTTTTGCAGGATCAATAACCTGGGCAAATACAACCCCATCTACAGCCACTTGTACATTATCCTTTGTAATGCAAATCTGTTCGGGAATATCCATAGCAGTTTCTTTGAGAGAATGCCTGTAAGCAACCCTGTCAAAAAAAGGAATGATGATGTTGAAGCCGGGTTGTAAAACCTCATGAAATTTGCCCAGCCTTTCTACCACAAATGCGTTTTGCTGAGGAATTACTTTGATAGATCTTAGGATGACGAGTACAATCAGCGTCACCAGCACATAAATAAAAACGTTCATAGCTTTTTGAATTTGTAATTCAAATGTATGAATTAAATGTATCGGAATAATTTGTTTTTGTCGATAAAATTGCGTATATTATAGTTTATGTATCAAGTCGCTTCACTTGAATATACTGATGCGTACCCTGAATTTTATGCATCAGCTGATCAAGATGGGCCTTGCTGTGCAGGAATACTTCGAGCCGCCCTTCAAACGTTCCCTCTGCCTCATTGGCCTTGATATTAATGCTGCGCATATTCACTTCCATGTCCTTGGAAATGATGTCGGTAATTTTACTGACAATCCCCACATCATCAATACCGCTTACTGAAAGGATGGCTTCAAACGGTTTTTCATACCCATCGCTTCTCCATGATGCAGCGATAATGCGGTAACCGTATTGACTCATTAGGCGTTGTGCATTTGGGCAGGAAGTGCGGTGAATTTTTACCCCTTCTCCAACGGTTATAAATCCAAAAATGGGATCACCGGGCAGGGGATTGCAGCATTTTGCCAGCTGATATGACATTTCAAAGTCATCACCGATGATTATCTGACCTTTTATCTTCTGCGTTTTTTTGGTGCTGGCCGGTTTTTCTTTTGCAGTAGCTATTTGGGTAGCAGGTTTTTTAGCCGCAATATCTTTAATAATAAGCCTTTCAACCTTTATATCGCCGTTGGCAACTTTATGGTAAAACTCAGCTGACGTAGCGGTTTGGAAATGCCGCATAAGCAATCCGATAGTTTTTTCAGAAATGGTCTCACCCTGGCTTTTG
>RGEC01000238.1 GCA_009918425.1 Bacteroidota bacterium | reverse complement strand
CCTTTTAAGTCTATATTTTTATAATTTTTCACCCAAAAATCTCATGTATTCAATTCTCAATTCATTAAATATTTTCTGAAATTTTTCCATACTATAATTCAGCTCTAAATTTACTTTCATCATCCTGTGTTCCAAAGCAGTATTGTTCTTCATAACAGTATCAGAAATTCGCATCGCATCTTCGTGAATGTCGTGCCGCAAAACATCTATTACCTCCTTTTGTCGGATAAACTGATTCTGAAAATGTTCTACCTGCGCCAATATTTGCTTTGCGGTATTGGCTTTGGCGATTTTCTGGAGTTGGTTTTCAAACGAACTGATTTCAACACAAGCAAAATCCAGTGCAGAATTCCATTGTATATGCAAATGGTGAAGCTCTTGAATATATAGTTTATTAGACATAGTCTAACAAATCTATGTAAAACCATGATTGCAAAAACTGACCTTAGTCTTTTGGTGTATGTTTAAACTGCGAAGCTCTCTCCGCAACCACAGGTGCGAGATGCGTTGGGATTGATAAAATTGAATCCTTTACCGTTTAGTCCATCGCTAAAATCCAACTCTGTGCCACAGAGATATAGAAAACTCTTCATATCGCACACAACCTTAAGGTCGCTGTCGCCAAAAACCATATCGCCGGGCTGGGATTCATTATCAAAGTCAAGTTGATAGGTGAGGCCAGAACAACCACCGCCTTTAACCCCTACGCGCACAAAATAATCGGGTGCACTAATGCCTGCTTCCTGCATCAGGCCGTGAACCTTGCTTCGGGCCTTGTCGGTGATGGTGATATCGCCGGTATCGGTGAGCATAATAGATTAGTGATGCGATTTTTCTTCTGCGATGGGTTCCAGACCCTGCTTCACGCGGTAATCATTGATGGCGGCACGGATGGCATCTTCAGCCAGCACTGAACAGTGAATCTTCACGGGTGGCAAAGCCAGTTCTTCCACAATATCCATATTGTCTATGGTCAACGCCTGATCAACGGATTTCCCTTTCAACCACTCTGTTGCCAAAGAGGACGAGGCAATGGCTGAACCGCATCCAAAGGTTTTAAAACGGGCATCTTCGATAACTCCGGTCTCCGGATTTACCTGAATCTGCAAACGCATTACATCGCCACACTCCGGTGCCCCAACCAGACCAGTCCCCACATTGGGACTTCCTTTGTCCAGCGTGCCCACATTCCTGGGATTGCTGTAGTGGTCAATAACTTTTTCACTGTACGCCATATCGTTTTACTAATTGCTTTTTCAATACAAAGTTACACATTATTTAGAATCTTTCCAAATTAATGTTCCGTCCACTGCACCGATTTCAAATCAATGCCTTCTTTGAACATTTCCCACAGTGGGCTCATATCGCGCAGACGGTTTACAGCATCGGTAACGCACTTGATGGTAAAATCAATCTCTTCATCGGTGGTGTATCGACTAAGGCCAAAACGGAGGGAACTGTGGGCCAGTTCATCATCCAGTCCCAGACTTTTCAGCACATAGCTAGGTTCCAGAGATGCTGAAGTACAGGCAGAACCAGAGGAAACCGCAATATCTTTGATGGCCATCATCAATCCCTCACCTTCTACATACTTAAAACTGATATTGGTGGTATGGGGCAGTCGGTGCTCTTTGGAACCATTGAGATAGGATTCTTCCAGGGTGAGCAGGGAATTCTCAAGACGGTCGCGCATTTTTATGATTCTATTGGTATCGGTTTGCATTTCCAGTCGGGCCAGTTCGGCTGCCTTACCAAATCCAACGATGCCGGGCACATTGAGTGTGCCACTGCGCATGCCTCGCTCGTGACCGCCACCATCCATCTGGGCTGTAACTTTTACACGCGGATTTTTGCGGCGCACATACAACGCTCCAATCCCTTTGGGACCATACATTTTGTGGGCAGTAAAGCTCATCAAGTCTATGTTATCGGCCATCACATCCACAGGAATCTTGCCAACGGCCTGTGTAGCGTCGGAGTGAAACAATACACCGTGCTTTTTGCAGACAGCTGCAATTTCACGTATTGGCTGTAGAACACCTATTTCATTGTTGCCAAACATGATGGTAACCAAAATAGTGTCAGGGCGAATGACTTCTTCCACCTGAGCAACGGTCAGAAGGCCATTCTCGGCAGGATGCAGATAGGTAATTTCTGCCCCTTGTTTTTCGAGGTGCTTACAGGTATCTAAAATAGCTTTATGTTCAGTAACTGCGGTAATGATATGCTTGCCCTTTTCTGCGTACATCTCAAAAACACCCTTCAAAGCCAGGTTGTTACTTTCGGTAGCACCGCTGGTGAATATAATTTCCTTTTCGTTAGCGCCTATTAACGCTGCAATTTGTTCACGGGCATAATCCACAGCCTCTTCTGCTTTCCAACCGAATGGGTGATTTCTGCTGGCGGCATTTCCAAAATCTTCGGTAAAGAAGGGTATCATGGTTTCCAATACACGGGGGTCAACCTTGGTGGTTGCGTTGTTATCAAGATATACAGGCAGTTTTATCATGTTATTTAGACCGATTCTAATTTGCAAAAATAACACCATTAAGCGCAATTCGGTTTTAAGGCAACATGAATTTTTTCGATGCAAGGCGAATGCTTTACTTTGCTGCATGAAACATGTTGAACATATCGGTATTGCGGTAAAAAACCTTGAAGCATCCATCGAATTGTACACAAAGCTACTGGGGGTTGAACCTTACAAGAAAGAAGAGGTTGAATCCGAGGGGGTTATCACTGTTTTCTTCGATGCAGGAAACACCAAAATTGAATTGCTGGGTGCTACCCGGGAAGACAGCCCGATTGCAAAGTTCATTGAGAAGCGAGGTGAAGGTATTCATCATCTCGCATTTGCGGTGGATAATATCAGGAATAAAATGCAAGAAATAACTGCTCTGGATTTTATTTTAATTAATAACGAACCTAAGGATGGAGCTGACAACAAATTAATTGCATTTTTACATCCA
>RGEC01000237.1 GCA_009918425.1 Bacteroidota bacterium | reverse complement strand
ATAAGCTCAAATCAATTATCTCCTCAGTACTATCCTCTCTGCCACCCAACCGTTGGCTGTTGGGTATTTTACAAAATATATTCCGGAACTGTAGGCACTTAAATCGGGTGTGAGCACATCGCCTTTTTTGCAGGAGAAACGCTGTAATAATTTTCCGCCAATATCGGCGATAAAAACCTCCCTAATATCTGCCTGAATATTGATGGTCAGCGGCCCTACCGTGGGGTTCGGATAAATTTTCACCCAGGAAATAGCACCATATTCTCCTCTTTCCCTGATAATGGCACTATCCCGCAACGCAGCACTGTCTTTTGCGCTCAGTTTCAGTGACTGAATACTATCAAGCGACTCAAAAGGATCAACGGTAATCCTAAGGGAATCTGTATAATGCACTGCATTGGCATCCAGATAACGCTGACAATCAGGCACAACGGAAAACTCCGAAGTCACCGCCAGCATTTCATCCAGCAAACTGCGCACAGCATAAACATCTGTACTGGGTTCCATGTGCGGGTTTCCTATGCCGCTGTGATTGGTAAGAAACAGGTATTTCCCATTGGTTAGCAACGCCATATTGCGCAGCATAAATTCCGTGAATTTATCCGTACCACTGCAGGCTACCGGCACAATACGTATGCCTTTCTGAGCGGCCAAGGCTACATATTTTTGCAAGGTATCGTAGGTTGGCGCATCGGGATGGCAAGGCGCATCCAACATCAGGAATATAATACGGGCGCGGGCTGTGCTGCTCCAGTCCATATTCAGTACGGCCTGTTTCAGTGCATGATCCAAGGCTTCAGGATAATCTCCACCTCCGGCCGCCATCTGGTCGAGAATAAAATTATCCGTTACATGCGAATTGCTGCTGAATGGAGAAATGCGGTATACATATTCATCGCCCTGATCGCGGTAAAATACGGAACCCAAGCGCAAATTGATGTCTTTATTGCGCAACGCAATAGTTTTGATAAAGGTATCCAGATCCATTTTAAGGTGGTGAATTTCATCGCCCATACTGCCGGTGGCATCCACCACAAAAGCCACATCCAGCTGATCTGCCATGCTGCAGGGGCCATCCATGATCCAAAAATTAATGCCTTTTTCAAACGGATGTACTTTGTCCATTATTTCAGTTCTACCAAAAACTGTAATCTCTGCTGTAAGGCGGACTTTGGCAGTTTTACCGGCTGTTTTGGCAGGCATATACCATAATTCAACTTTACCGGTATTATCTGTGCGGGCTTTCCAAAGTACTTCTCCTGCTGATTTCAGCACCACTATCGCATCCACCACAGGCACGCCTGCCGGCGTAGAAACCTGCACCACATATCGGTCTCCTTTATTTACGTGATACTTATACATAGTGGAATATTGGGAAAAAACACCCGCATTAAGGTCAGACCAAAGCTTCCATTTGCCGAAATCAAGTATGCTTCCGGCTGTCAGCCTACCGGCAGCACCTAAAGTTGCAACGGGATGGCCGGATATAACCGAAACCTCACCATGTCTGCCCCCCGCATATTTTTTGTAGTCCGAGCCCGTATACAGTGACTTTGTATGTAGATCCATCTCATGCTTATAGGCAGGTACAGCATCATCAGTGGCAGAAGCTGCGTGTGCGATTTCGTATTTGGCGCGTTTGGTAACGTCTGTCTCCACTTTTGATTTGGAAACCATAGAGATATCTACTTTATTCACTGAACCTTTGGCAGCCTGCATACTGTTCAACTCAGTAATGTAACCATCCGCAATGGCAAAAATGCGATTCTTACCTTCTTTGGTGGTGATGCTGTATTTCCCATCCGCCCCAACATCAAAGTAGCTGGTATCCCGGTTGTTCACCACCATGATTTTAACATTCTTTAATTTTGCACCGCTGACTGCTTCACTAACGCTGCCATTGAAATAGGCCTGAGCAAATACATGCTGGGCAGAAAAACCCCATGCAAATACCTGCATTAAAAGTAGTTTTTTCGTCGTTTCCATAACCATCAATACCGGAAAACGCTAAAAGGTAAATGCTGTTTGTGTGCATTGTTTAACCGATTTTTGCTGCATGCTTCAATATCATTGCTTCGAATTCAGTCCGTTTGCAGAAAACACGTATGTTTTAACCGGCAGCGAGGGCAATTGCCTGATTGTTGATCCGGGATGCTATGGCGCATCGGAGGAAATAATTTTAACCGATTATATCAACACCCACAAACTGACCCCCGTAGCGCTATTGAACACGCACGCCCACATAGATCATATTTTCGGTAATTATTATGTAAAACAAAAATGGAATGTACCATTGTATCTAAGCAAGCTCGATATTCCTTTGTTCGAGCGTGCCGAAAGCATGGCTGCGCTATGGAACCTACAATACACACCTTCTCCCCTTCCCGACGAAGATTTACATCCCGGAACACTTACAATTGCCGGTTTGGAACTGGAAGTGAGACACGTGCCCGGACATGCACCCGGTCATATGGTTTTCATCCACCACGAGCGTAAAATAGTATTCTGCGGCGACACCCTGTTTCAGGGCAGTATTGGCCGCACAGATTTACCGGGCGGCAATCACGAACAATTGCTGCAGAGTATTCGCGAACAACTTTTTACCCTTCCGGACGATTACCAACTTCTAAGTGGACATGGCCCTGCCACTACGGTTGGGGCAGAACGGGCTCACAACCCATTTTTCTGACCCGGCGGTCGTAACTTTGCAAAGCCTTGTCTTACCTGCGACATAATCTCGATTCATTTGCCAATGCCTTAAAAACATTGGGGATTGAACACGTTGTTGTTTCTCCGGGCTCGCGCAATGCCCCCATAGTGGCGGGTTTTATACGCATTGGAGGGTTTAATATGCTGACCGCTCCCGATGAACGAGCAGCCGCATTTATGGCTCTGGGATCAGCACAGGCCACGGGTAAGCCTGCAGTGGTTATTTGCACCAGCGGCACTGCGGTTTTAAACCTGTATCCC
>RGEC01000236.1 GCA_009918425.1 Bacteroidota bacterium | reverse complement strand
GCTCTTTTATTGTTAAAAATATTAGTATTTGACATAGGATTGAATTTAATGATTAAACTCTACTTAGTGTAAACTTAACACACTAAAAATCACATTTCCAAATTTTTTTGTATAAAATTTACAAATAAAATGATAGTCAGTTTATTTTTTGTTAATAAACAGAACTGTGAAATCTAGTTGGGGTAAGGGATTTGGCGGTTACTGCACCTTGGCAAACCGCAGATTCCATTCGCCGGCAGCAGTACTGATTTTTAGGGCGTACACACCTTCGGGTAAATCTTTAACACTGAGTTTTGAGTTTTCCAGTTTGCCGAAGCCAATCAGCATTCCTGTGGTGCTGTAGAGCCTGTAATCTAAGCTATTTAGTTTTTCCAATCCGCTAATCTGCAGAAAATCCGTGCAGGGGTTTGGATAGATCTTGGGAGCCAATGGCAGTGTATTTTCAATCTTGCATATTTCGCTGTAGCTGTATTTTCCGTCGCGGTCTATTTGTTTGATGCGATAATATGCCATTCCCCCTTCAGGTAAATGGTCCTCAAACCTATAATACCGTGTGGTTTGGCTGAAACCTGCTGCATCAATGGTCCCTATTTTTTCAAAATTTTCGTTGCCAACACTTCTTTCTACCTGAAATTCCGCTGTATTTTGTTCCATAGCGGTACTCCAGTTCAGTTCCACGCTGCCCCGGACGGTGTTGCTGCAGCCAAATGATTGCCACGTTAATGGCAGAGGCACTGCCGCATCACCTCCAATCACAAAGGGTGAGAAACTTCCGGAATAGCCGGTCTGTGTTAATACGTAGGGTGAAGCGCCACTCACACTGCCGGTTCCTAATGCTATTTCCCATGCCAGGGTTGAAGTGTTGTAGTGATTCAGCGTGGGTGGACTCAGGGTACCTATAATTTCTGAATTGCGGTACATAAACTTCATGTCTACCCCGCCCCCTATGTTGGGGTTACTCTTGGTAATATCCCAGGTGCGAAAAACAACGTCTTTGTTAAATAGCGTACCCGTTAGGCCTCCTTTCCATGCAGAATCCAGCACTTTTACAGTGAATACATCCACACCGGTTCCGTTATTGTTTTTAATGTAAAGCTGATTATAGCTTGAACGGCCCACATGAAAGGTAAAATTGGATCCGTTACTGATGCTGGATTTGTAAACACCTGTTCCATTGGTTCTTACGTACGAACTTGCCGATCCGCCGGAAACATTCGAAAGTTGGTCGTGCTCCAGTATGAAGTTTCCTACGGTAATGATTCCATTGGTTAGGGTAAGCTGGTCATCTACAAATAAATCGGAATTCAGTCTTATTCCGCCGCTGCCGTTCATGATGAGGGTGCTAACATCAGCATTGACAAAAGTATTCGCCGGTATGGATATGGAAGATGTATTGGTGAATTCAACTGTTGCGGTTGTGCCATCCATGGTGCCGGAGGTTCGGGTAATAGAACTGCCGCCATAGGTAAATGATTTATTGAACAAATCAAAAATACCGGAGGTAAGTGTCAGGTTTCCGTTTAGGGTGCGATTTGCATGTAGTTTAACAATTGCAGTGCTGCTTGCGCAGTTTATGGTTAAATTTTTCGGGCCATTGGCAGTGGGCCAAAATACATCAGCGGTGTTCATTGCAGAGGTGATTTCCAGGGTGCCATTGCTCCCAAATGCAATGTTGCCGCTAACGGAGAAATTAACTGTTGAGTTAATACTGAGCTTTCCATTAATGGTCAAAGTTTTTCCTGCAGACACAACCAGTGTTCCTCCGGTCATGATGATATTGTCTACTGCATCAGAACCCTGAAAGTCCAGTATACCTGTTCCTGAAACAGAAAAATCTGCATTATCATCAATTAGGTTGTCGTTGTAAAATTCTATTTCGCCGCCGGTCACATCATAGCTGAGGCTGCTCATGGCACCGCTTGTTCCAAGGGTTCCGCCCGCTACGGTTGTGGTGCCGGTATAGGTCTGGGCATTGAACAGAGCGAGTTTTGTGGTTCCCGATCCGTTTATAGTAAGGTTTCCGGTTCCTGATATGCTACTTTGGTATAAAACGCCTTTATTGGCGCCATTGATGGTGAGGGTTGCACCGGAACCAATACTTGCTGTTCCGTAATCGCTGACCCCAGCTTCCTGAAGCGATGCCACCGTTGTGCTTGCATTGACGGTTAACGATGCGTTGTTGGATACAAACACATCCGAACCACTGCCCAGGTTTCCGCTACTGCCCACGGTAATATTGCCGGCTGCAATGCGGGTGTCTCCCGTGTAATTATTCATGGCGTTCAGTGTTAAGGTACCTGTGCCATCTTTGTACAATGAAGTAGTGGTTCCATTATTTGTATTTCCGGCACCGCTGATGATGTCTGAAATGGTGGAATTTTGTGTGCCCCCCCAAAATAGCACATTATTACCTCCGGAAATGTTGCCTGCAAGGGTAATACTGCCTGTGCCTGCAGTTACACGGCTGTCTGATCCCAGCGATATAGTTCCGTTCCATGTGGCACCTGAACTGCTACTGTTTATAAGTGCACCGCCACTGCTTATTCCCAGTCCATTTAAGGTGAGGGCTTCATTATTGGCAAGGGTTACACCATACAGGTCCAGTACGCCTCCCGAACTTACGGTTGTGCCGGCGGCAGTTGTTCCCAGCGGTCCATCCGGGGAAGTACCCGCAGAATTCAATCTTAGGGTTGCATTGGCGTTTATGGTTGCTGCGCCGGTGAAACTGTTGTTCTGACCTATAATTACTGCGGTACCTGAATTGCCGCCTATATTCACGGCATTGCTCTGTGAGGTAACGTTGGATGTGCTTTGAAGCCCGTTGGTGATTTTTCCGGGTGCGAAGGTTCCGCTGCTTAAAAAGTAACCCAGGTCAACGTTTCCGGAGGCATTGTGGGTAAAGGTTTGTTTCCAGTAAATATCTGCATTGGATGAACCATTCCAGTCGTCTTTGAGCCAAACCGAAAATGCGTCTAT
>RGEC01000235.1 GCA_009918425.1 Bacteroidota bacterium | reverse complement strand
AAAAAATCCCGGCATTGCCGGGATTTTTATAGATTTAAAAATTAGAAAAAAGTCAGTTTAAATTTGGTTTATTCAAAATGAATTTGCAATTTGCAGTTGTGGATTTTGCTTTATCGCGCTTTGAGATAATGTGAAAGTAGCGCATGTTATAGTTGAATTCAGCCCCATCGGGGCGAAATTTTAGTAACCAATCCGAAAAAAAGAAATCAAGCTCCGTAGGAGCGAAATAAAAATGGCAAATACTTACTCTCAAGTCTATGTGCAAATCGTTTTTTGTGTCAAAGGAAGGCAAAATTTAATAGATATGATATGGAAGGAGGAACTTTACAAGTACATCTGTGGCATAGTAAATGGCAAAAAACAAAAAGTTTATGCCATTGGTGGTGTTGCAGACCATGTACACATTCTGGTTAGTTTAAAACCGGATATAACTATTTCTGACCTTGTCAGGGATATAAAGGCAGGATCTTCAAAATGGATAAATGAACAACAATTGGTAAGAGGTAAATTTCAGTGGCAACAGGGGTTCGGTGTGTTCTCGTATTCACGGTCAAGTTTGGATAATGTTATAGCATACATTCATAATCAGGAACGACACCATCAAAAAATGTCATTTAAGGATGAATACGTTGAATTGCTGAAACAATTTAATATTGATTACAATGAAGCCTATCTTTTTCACTGGATTGATTTAAATGGCAATGTATTATAAACGCTTATGTCGCACCTACGGCGCTGAGGGTTCGTTGTGAGGCGGTGTTATTAATATATCGCCCCTACGGGGCTAATGCACCCCGCTTTTCGGAAATACACACCATTTACTTATCGGCCAGCGATGGGTATTAGCTCCGTAGGAGCGGCATTTTCATAGAAAATGCCATCAGGGTTACCACGAGCGCCGTAGGTGCGACATAAGACATTGAGACCCATCATAGCAGGTTTGTTATGCTGGACCTGCTGTGCTGAGGCAGTATTACCGGGAAAGTGGTTGGCGAGTATACCAACCATACGGCTAATGCCAGCCAAACACCCAACCTCATGGGGACGGCATAAAAAAATCCCGGCATTGCCGGGATTTTTTATGAATATACGAAATAATTTTGATAATTACAAATGTATGCACTCATCATAAGCCTGTGCCACAGCTTCCATAACTGCTTCGCTCATGGTAGGGTGGGGATGCACACTTTTGATGATTTCGTGTCCTGTGGTTTCCAGGTTTCTGGCCACTACAGCTTCAATAATCATGTCGGTTACGCCTTCGCCCACCATGTGGCAGCCCAGCCATTCTCCGTATTTTTTATCGAAGATCACTTTTACAAAACCCTCCTTATGTCCGCCTGCACTGGCTTTACCGCTGGCACTAAACGGGAACTTGCCTACACGGATATCGTAGCCTTTTTCCTTGGCCTGCGCCTCCGTTAAGCCAACACTGGCTACTTCGGGGTGCGTATATGTACAGCCGGGGATGTTGCCGTAATTAAGCGGATCGGTATGTACTCCGCACATATGCTCCACGCAGATAATGCCTTCAGCGCTTGCCACGTGGGCAAGTGCAGGACCGGGCACAATATCGCCAATGGCATACACGCCGGAAACACTGGTCTGGTAGTACTCGTCTACCACTACCTTGCCTTTATCAGCCTTTATACCCATTTCTTCGAGTCCCAGATTTTCCAGGTTGGTTTGAACTCCGGCTGCACTCAGCACATTATCCACTTCAAAGGTTTGTTCGCCGGTTTTGGTTTTTACGGTTACCACACAGCGCTCGCCTTTGATATCTACTTTCTCAACGCTGCTTTCGGTTAAAATTTCAATACCACGCTTTTTATAGGTCATAGACATGGTTTTACTTACCTCTTCATCTTCTATGGGAAGAATGCGGGGCATAAACTCCACGATGGTTACCTTGGTGCCTATGGTGTGATAGAAGTATGCGAACTCCATTCCAATTGCACCGCTACCAATAATGAGCAGTTCTTTAGGTTGCTTGGGCATAACCATAGCTTCGCGGTATCCGATAACGCGGGTTCCGTCAATTTTAATATTGGGCAATTCACGGCTGCGTGCACCGGTAGCTAGGATTATGTTAGTGGCCTCAACTGTCTCGGTTTTACCATCAGCCGTAACAGCAATTTTGCCTTTTCCTGCCAGTTTTCCTGCACCTTTGATAACGGTAATTTTGTTTTTCTTCATCAGAAACTCAACACCTTTGCTCATGTTGCCGGCTACACCGCGGCTGCGCTGTACCATGCCCTCAAAATCGGCCTGATGAGACCCAACGGTAATGCCGTAATCTTTGGCGTGATTGATATAATCAAATACCTGAGCGCTTTTCAGCAGCGCCTTGGTAGGGATGCATCCCCAGTTCAGGCACACACCGCCCAGTTCAGATTTTTCAATAATGGCAACACTCTTGCCAAGCTGAGAGGCGCGAATGGCTGCTACATAACCGCCGGGTCCGCTGCCGATAACTGCAATGTCGAATTTCATGTGAATGGAATATTGCTGCAAAAATACGGGAAATTGTTTTTTTACATCCTCCTTATCCCAAACATCGTTTTTCCCATCACCGAAAAAAGAAACCCGGCCTGACCGGGGAACCCTCCTTTACCCCTGAATCATAAGCCGAGCTTCGTTTTTTTGTTAGATAAACCTGCTGGTAAATGACGGTATTCATCCTTCATTTCCAGAACCAAAGTTTAAATAGTGTGTAAATATAGTAGAATAAAATAAAAAAACAAACTACATTAGCAAAATGAAAACAAATCAAGTCGCAATATCAGAAGCTAGGCGAAAAATAAATGTACCCGAAGATAACAAACTGATTTTATGCCTGGATGGTGGCGGTATGCGCGGAATTCTGAGCATTCAATTGCTGAAATCTTTGGAAAAAGTTACAGGAATGCCTGCTTACAGCCTTTTTGATATGGTGGCAGGAACATCTACCGGGGCAATTATAGCTGCATTGATTGCAACCGGACATCCGGCT
>RGEC01000234.1 GCA_009918425.1 Bacteroidota bacterium | reverse complement strand
GTTTATGAAGTACCTGCCGCTTTTCCCACTGGAGCTTGTTGTATTTGAAGGAGAAAAAGTGCGGCTTCATATTTTCGAACCGCGCTACAAAGAATTAATTAAGGATGTGATGGATGAAAATTCCACTTTTGGAATGCCCATTGTATTCGAAAAAAAGCTTGAGGGCACAGGGGCTGAGTTGGGGGATTTGGAGATTATAAGAAAATGGCCCGGCGGTGAATTGGATATTGAATGCAGGGTGCTATCGAGGTTTGAAATACTGGATTTTCATCCGGTCTCTCAAGGCAAATTGTATGGTGGTGGTATCGTAAAAGAAATTCCTTTTATAGATAATGAAGACAAGGAACTCAAACTCAGAATTGCAGATTTGCTGGGTGAACTATACAGCCATGCCCGGTTTGAGGGCGGAAAATTTCCTGATCCTGCAGATGAATTCCCGGTTTGGGTACACAAATGCGGTTTATTGCCCGGGCAGGAAATTGAACTGGTAACCCTCACATCCATGTCTGACAGGCAATTGTATATCATACACCATTTAAAAAATTTGCTTTCATCACTTTCGGCATTGAGTGAAATGAAAGAAAAAATCATGTTGAACGGGCATTTTAAAAAATTATCCAACCCATTATGATACTTTGCATAGAAACCTCAGGTGCAACAGGATCGCTGGCTTTGGCTGATATGGAAGGGAATTGCATAAAAACACTGTTTGCGGATTCCACAAACGCCCATGCAGAGCAGATTCCTGTTTTGGCCAAAGAATTGATAGATTATGCATCAGACCAGGGGCAAGATATCATGGCCGTTGCGGTAAACAAAGGTCCGGGGTCATACACGGGTTTGAGGATAGGCGCCAGCCTGGCTAAAGGCATTTGTTATGGTTTCAGTATTCCTCTTTTGTCATGCGATGGACTGGAATCAATGGCCCGTCAATCTGCGCTTGCGGGTTTAGAATCCGACGTTTATATCTGCATGCTGGATGCACGACGGGATGAGGTTTTTTTTGCCATTTACAACGCTTCTTTTGAAGTACTGGAGCCTTTGGGGTCCAAGGTATTGTCTGAAGATGTTTGGGTTGAATACAGGGGTAAAAAAGTAGTTTTTTGTGGCAATGCAGTGGCCAAAATGAAAATGCTGATTCCGGCTTTCAGCGATTACCCCGAATTTACTCAAAACATAGAAGCTTCATGGTTTTGTGAAACAGCCGCTAAGCTTTACCAGACACAAAAATGGGCAGATGTAGCATATTTTGAGCCCGATTACGGAAAGGCGTTTTTTTCCGGTACATTCAAAAAATAATACCATGAAGGTACTGCTCATAGACAATTACGATTCATTCACCTGGAATCTCGTTCATTACCTGATTCTGGGCGGAGTTGAGGTGACGGTGAGGCACAATGATGATATCACAGCGGAGGAAATTACAAACAATGATTACAGTGGTTTGGTTATCAGTCCGGGGCCATGCACACCTCAGGATGCGGGTCTGCTGATGCCTTTGCTGGCTGAGGTAGTGGATAAACTCCCCATACTTGGTGTGTGTCTGGGACATCAGGCTATTGGTATGCATTTCGGTTGCCGTCTGGTGCATGCTGATAAGCCGGTACATGGTAAGGCATCCAATATCAATCATGACGGCGCCGGTATTTTTTCAGGTTTGCCCAATCCCATGAAGGTGGGACGCTATCACAGCCTTGTACTTGATAAAATCTATGAGGATTCACCCTTACAGGTTTCAGCAACCTGCGGTAATGAGATTATGGCATTTCGGCACAAATATTTGCCCATTGAAGGAGTTCAATTTCATCCGGAAAGTGTGCTTACGCCCGAGGGTCAGTCATTAATCACCAACTGGACTGCCGGCCTTAGCTAGTGCTTCGGCAATTTTTTGTGGTGAATAACCGCAGAGATCAAATAAAATGTCGTTGCTGCCGTGGGTTATGAATTCATGGGGAATGCCTAGATGTTGCACTTTTCCTTGAAACCCATAACTGTAAAGCTTTTCAGACCAGGATTCGCCAAAACCGCCGATTATGGCACCGTCTTCTACAGTGATAATGTGGGTGTAGTTTTCCGCAAGCGCTTTCACCCTATCATCAGACACTAAATTAATAATCGGAAAATGATAGTGAGATGCAGGAGAAGGGTTTAGCTGAAATGCCTCATGTGCCATAGCGGTAGCAACGCCTGTGCTTAGAAGAGCAATTTTTTCTCCCTTTTTAAGGCAAATCCCCGTGTTCTTAAGGGGATTTTTATGTTCTGATTGTATTGATAATTGGGGAACGGCGCCTTTTGGATAGCGTATGGCTACTGGGTGATTTGCCTGAACTGCTGCATGCATCATGGAATGTAACTCTTCAGTTGTGGCCGGTGCCAGCAATTGTATGCCCGGAATACAGCGCAGCATGGAAATATCAAAAGCCCCGTGATGTGTGGGGCCATCTTCACCCACCAGTCCAGCACGGTCTATACAAATAACCACAGGCAGATTTTGCAGTGCTATATCATGTATGACCTGATCGTACCCACGCTGCAGAAAGGTTGAATAAATAAAAAGAAAGGGTTTTATGCCTCCTGCGGCCAGTCCCGCGGCAAATGTAACCGCATGCTGTTCGGCAATACCGGTATCGAAAAATCTGTCCGGATATGTCTTGAAGCATTCTATCAGTCCGCTTCCGCTGGGCATAGCCGGTGTGATACCTGCTGTTTTTGGAAATTTTCCGGCTATTTCCAGCATGGTTTCCCCGGCAACTTCGTGCCATTTGCGGTCAGGCGTAGTTTTCCGGGTGTCAATCTTTACAAACTTGGAAGTGCTGTGCCATTTGGTTTGTTCGGCTTCTGCGGGGTCATATCCTTTACCTTTTATGGTTTTTATATGCAGTACCCTCGGATGTGTAAGGGATCTAAGTTTGTTGAGTTCTTCCAGGAGTTTGGGTAAATTATGTCCGTCTACAGGGCCGTGATAGTCCAGGTTGAGCTGTCTGAAAATGTTGGTTTCGT